>NZ_CABFVA020000031.1 GCF_902143375.2 Methylacidimicrobium tartarophylax
CTTCCCGCCGGCTCCGGCGCCTCCGCAAAAACCGGCCCGCAGACCCCTCCCTCCTGGCTTCCCGGCGCTTTCTTGAGCCTCTGTCTCCTTCTCTATCTACAGCTTCTGGTCGCCGCCGCCATGCGCCATGCCCATGCCTGGCTCTCGATTCCCGATTTTCCGACGGCATATGGTCACCTCTGGCCGCAGATCACCGAAACCGATCTCGTGCAGATCAACGCGGGGCGGATGGCGAAGAACATCGCGCCCACCTCTCTTTTCCAGATTCACCTTCAGTTGGTCCATCGAGGGCTCGCCCTTCTGATTCTGCTCTGCGCCGTTGCTCTCTCCGCCGGCGTCCTCGGCAAAGAGCGGCGAGGACCCTTGCGCCGAACGGTTCTCTGGTTTCTGGTCCTTACCGCCGTGCAGATCGGCATCGGAGCATCCGTAATCTGGAGCGGAAAATCCGTTTTCCCGACGACCGTGCATGTTCTCTTGGGAGCCGGCCTCTTCCTTCTCGCCGTTCTCGGCGCCGGCATTGCCTACCGCCATCGCTGGCTTGCCGCCAGGGAGTCTCTCGCCGGAGGCAACAGCCCTCTGGGCGATACGAGAAAGGAGTGCCCAGCCTAACCAGGCATAAAGCTCGAGCCGGTTGCGCCCATTCCCGTGAAAGGCTTTACCCACGACCAGACCCCGCTGCCGCTCCCCGCAGTCACGAGCCGCAGCGCCATTCCGGCGCCGGCGCCCCGGGCGATCCCGGCTCCCATTCGATGGTGGCGGGAGCTTGCGGAGCTCATCAAGTTCCGGCTCACACTCCTGGTTCTTCTCACCACGCTGGTCGGCTACTGCATCGGATCCGCACATCCGATCGACGGTCTTGGCGCCCTCCACGCCGTTTTAGGGACGGCGCTCGTCGCGGCCGCGGCGGCCATCCTCAACGAGGTGATCGAGCGCCGGCAGGACGCCCAGATGATCCGCACGCAAAATCGTCCGATTGCTGCCGGCCGCGTCGATGGCTCCCATGCCGCCGCCGCGGCAGTAGCCTGCGCACTGGCCGGCGTCTCCTATCTTGCTCTCTTCGCGAACGTTCTTGCCGGACTGGTTGCCGCAGCAACGCTGGCCACCTATGTCTGCCTCTATACCCCACTCAAGTTGATCAGCCCGTGGAATACGTGGGTGGGCGCAGTCTCGGGAGCTCTGCCTCCGGTCATCGGGTATGCAGGCGCCAGGAATGTGCTCGATGGCACCGCTCTCTTCCTCTTCGCGATCCTTTTTCTCTGGCAGATGCCCCATTTCTTCGCGATCGCATGGCTCTACCGCAACGATTACGAAAAGGCCGGGTTCCGGATGTTGGTCGTAGTCGACGCGACCGGGCGGAAGCTCACTTCCCAGACCGTCTTCTTCACTGCACTGCTCTTCCTGGCCAGCCTCTGGCCGATGGTGGCGGGCACAGCGGCCCTACCTTACACGATCGGTGCCGCGATCCTTGGACTGCTTTTTCTCTGGTCCGCCGTCCGGTTTCACAACAAGCCCAACCGGACAACCGCACGAGGTCTTTTCTTCTCGTCGATCGCCTATCTGCCCCTCCTCCTGGGACTTCTCGTTCTCTTCTGGAGATAGGAGACCGGCTCTTCGGATGCGGCTCCATTCAGGCGAGCCGCCGGACAAGATCGGCACTCGTGACCAACTCGGCCCCGTAGTGCCGATGGAGGTACTCCAGGCCCGATCCCTGTTCCGCCTCCGTAAAAGCGGTCACGCAATCAATCGGGACCACGATTCGGTAGCCGCGAAAGAAAGCATCGGCCGCGGAATGGCGGACGCAAAGGTGTGTATGCAGGCCGGTGAGAATTGCCGTATCCACTCCCGATGAGCGCAAAAGCGAGTCGAGCCCGGTCTCAAAGAAGGCGCTGTAGGTCCGCTTTTCGAAAAGATAGTCGGAGCTTTGGGGGGCCAACTCCGGGATGACGCGGCATCCCTCGCTCCCCTTCATCGCATGCTCTCCCCAAACACGCAACTCGGGGTCATGCGGCAAATGAGCATCGCCGACATAGGCGACCGGCCTTTGGGCCTTCCGCGCCGCGGCAAGAAGTGAGGCGATCGGCTCGACTACGGCGCTTTCCCGACCCGTAGCCAGCTTCCCGCCGACGAAATCGACGAGCATGTCGATGACGATCACGCCTTCCATGCATCCTCCTGAAAAGGATCGATGGGATTGAAGCGCGATTTTCAACCGCGATTTGGCGGTTAGGCGCCGGCCGTCGCCTCGGACCTCCGCCTCTCGACCGCGCTCAGGATCTTCTTCCGAAGCCGCAGCTTCCCCGGGGTTACTTCGACATACTCCTCGGATCCGATGTACTCGATCGCCTGCTCCAGGCTCAGGCTACGCGGAGCGTCCAAGAGAATCCCCTTGCCATCTCCCTGCGAGCGCATGTTCGTCAGATGCTTTGTCTTGCAGGGATTGACCAGGAGATCGTCAGGCCGGGCATTCTCCCCAACGATCATCCCCTCGTAAACCTCTTCTCCGGGACCGACGAAAAGCTGGCCCCGCTCCTGAAGATTTTCCAACGCGAAGGGAGTCGTCACCCCTTTCTCCATCGAGACCAAGACGCCGTTGCCGCGAAGAACGATCTCCCCTCGCTTAGGGCCATATTCTCGAAAGAGATGGCTCGCGATGCCCTCCCCCCGAGTCATGTTGACTAATTCGGTCTCGAAGCCGATCAGTCCGCGCGTCGGAATCACCGCTTCTACGAAAACCGTATCCCGCAGATGCCGCATGTTTTCGACCTCCGCTCCCCGCCGGGCCAGGCATTCCAGCAGAGACCCCAAGACGGCCTGCGGAAGATCGACGTAAAGCGTCTCCAACGGCTCCAGGACGCCGCCGGCCTCGTCTTTCCGGTAGATCACCTCCGGACGCGACAACATGAGCTCGAATCCTTCCCGGCGCATCTGCTCCGCCAGGACCGCAATTTGCATCTCTCCTCGACCGCTCACCTCGAAGGAGCCTGTGCCGCTATCCTCGACCTGAAGTCCCACGTTCGTGCGAATTTCCCGGAAGAGACGATCCCGCAGATGCCGAGCTGTAAGAAATTTCCCTTCCCGGCCCGAGAGAGGGGAATTATTGACCAGCAGACGCATGCGAACCGTCGGCGGATCGACCTCGATTCGCGGCAGGGATGGCCGATCCTCCTGATCGCACAGGGTATCCCCAATCTCCACCTGTTCGAGGCCGGCTATTGCAACGATATCTCCTGCCACCGCTTCGGTGAGCTCCTGACGTTGGAGACCGTAATAACCCAAGAGTTGCGTCACGCGCGCTTTGCGCGGAACCCCGTCTCTCGGTAGACAGGCGATCGGATCTCCGACCCGAATTTGTCCTCCGTAGATCTTGCCGACGGCGAGCTGGCCGACATATTCACTGTAATCCAGGTTGGCGACCAAGAGGGAGAAAGGGGCGGACGCATCGGCTTTCGGGGCCGGAACCTTTTCCAAGATCGTTTCGAAAAGCGGCTCCATCCCGTGCTTCTGCGCCTCTTCCACCCCTTTCCACTCGCGAGCGGCAAATCCCACCTTCGCTGACGCATAAAGAGCGGGGAAGTCGAGCTGCTCGTCGGTCGCATCCAGCTCCAAAAAGAGCTCGAACACCTGATCAAGAATCTCGTTCGGTCGGGCATTCTCCCGATCGACCTTATTGAGAATCACGATAGGCAAGAGACCGGCGGCCAACGCCTTTTTGAGAACAAACTTCGTTTGAGCCTGGGGACCCTCTACCGCATCGACCAACAGGAGAACTCCGTCCACCATGCGAAGGCTTCGCTCCACCTCGCCGCCGAAATCGGCGTGGCCGGGCGTGTCGACCAAGTTGATTTTATAGTCCTTGTAAAGGAAGGAGGCATTCTTTGCCCGAATGGTGATTCCCTTCTCTCTTTCCAGGTCCATCGAGTCCATAACCCTCTCCGCCACCGCTTGATTGCTTCGAAACGTACCGGATTGGCGGAGGAGCTGGTCGACGAGAGTCGTCTTTCCGTGATCAACATGCGCGATGATCGCAATATTTCGTATCTGAGCCATGAGCAATGGGAAGATAGCAGCGCCGCGCGTTTCGCACAAGCGCCGCCGCAGGCTACGGTTTCACCAGGACCCGGGTTCCTTCCGAGACCTTGAGCTGGCGGGCTGCGGAATTTTTATTCATGACGAACTCCAGGTAATTTGAACTGTTGAAGAGCGCCCCCAACTTCCCGGAGGGAACCTCCGCATAGGTCCCGACGAGCGGCGCCCGAATCGTCTGATCGCCGATGGAGATCCGCAAGAGAATTCCTTCCTGCAGCCGAGAGGAGAGATCTCGGGGGATATTGGTGATCACATTGCCGAAATGGTCGATGTAAATCACCTGTCCCAGGAAGCTCTGACCGAGGACTCCGGCGGGCGTCAGGTTGAGCGATTCGACCTTCTGAATTCGAGAGCCGAGCTTCTCTGGATCGACGCCGGCGGCCAAATGAGCGGCGCCCGGGCCGAAGATGTCCCGTCCATGAAAGGTGCGCGAAGAGATCCCGGCTCGATAAAACGCCTGCTGATCCAGCTTCCAGGCCCTCCGCATCCCTTCCCGGTCGACGACGAGCGAAAGGATCCCGTTGTCCGGCGCAAAGAAGAATTTGCCGGACCGAGTCTCCAGCAAGATCGGTGCCCGCTCCGTCCCAACCCCAGGATCGACCACGGTGACGAAGATTGATCCCCGCGGAAATTCCCGCGTCGCCTCCTCGACCACATAAGCGGCCTGCCACACCTCGAATGGATCAACCTGATGGAGCAGATCGACCACCCGCGCACGCGGATGCACAGAGTAGATCACCCCCTTGACTTCGGCCACGTAGGGATCGCGCAAGCCGAAATCGGTGAGTAGCCCGATGATCGGCTCTGCCTGGGGCTCTTGCCTCGAGCAACCGGTCAAGACCATGACCAATCCTAGCATCCAAATAGATTTAGCTATGGCGGAATCTCCCGTTCTCTTCCTCCGAAGAGACACTCCGATAGTAAAGATAAACGATTCCGCCGAAGAGACTCCAGAAGAGTCCCGCTGCAAACAGGAGCAGCGAGAAGGCCACCGCCTCTTCCCGGCTCACGCCGAAGGAGCCGAGAAGGTAGAGGAGCGCCCCTTCCCGAATCCCGAGGCCCGAAATACTGACCGGCAGCGCGACCGCCACGTTGACGACCACCATCGTCGTCACCAGAAGCCAGAACGGTAGCTCCAACCGGAGCCCTTGCATGAGTGCCCAGAGCAAGGCTGCCGAACTTGCGTGAGCGAGGACCGAAAGGACAACGGCCTGCGCATTCGCCCGCGCGGCCTTCCGATAGAGAGCAACGGCGGTGAGGACCTCTTCCAACGCCCTTTGGACACGCACGGCCGTCTTCCCATGACCCGGCATCCAGAGCCGCCCGCGCGCAAGGTAATGGAGGAGAATGGGGACCACCGCCAGGGTGGCGAGCGTTAACAGGAAGAGAGCGCCGGCCGCATTCCGAAGCACTGGACGAGAATCCAGTTCCGGATAAAAGGCCGCCGCGAGGAGCGAACCCAGCACGAGAAGAACGACCCCTTCAAGAAAGCGGTCATAGAGGACCGAGAAGCCGGCCATCGCCCCCTTGCCCGGGAAAGCTCGCGTCGCATAGAAGATCCGGACGAAATCACCGCTGGTCGAGCCCGGCAGGATCGCATTAAAAAACTTCCCGACGAACCCCAACGCCAGCGCCTGCCGAAAGGAAAGAGAAAGGTCCAGCACTTGAAGGAGGATGCGCCATCGAACCGAAGTAATCGGCGTCGATAACCCGGCAAAGAGGACGGCCATTCCGAGCCAAACCGGTCTTGCGGCTGCCGCCAACTTGCCGATCTCTCGCCAATTCACCCGGGTGGCAATCCATCCCAGGAGGATCGCGGAGACCGCCGCGCGCGCCGTCCACTTCCATGCGCTGCTCCTCTGGGGGACACGCCAACTTACGGACGCTTCTTCGCGCTCCATCCTCTTCCGCCTCCCGATTCGGAACTACTGCTCCACAACCGCGTGCGCGGTGCGCGCCCGATCCGCCGTCGCTCCGAGACTCTTGGAAGGCTCGAGGATGACACGCATCTGGTGAAAATCCAAGGTTAGCCGATAAGCTTGAAAAAAGGCGTTCCCCACAATGCCGTCGATCGGAAACCCCTGCATATGGTCGATCGACGGCGGAAAATCGTACATGGTGCCGATATCCGCCTTCTGATCTTCTTGCACGATCGGCCCGATCCGCAGCTCCCGGAACTCCGTATACACCCAAGGGAAAAGACCCGCTCTCCGCAAGCTGATGATGTAGCCGCCATGAGCGGGAAGATGCGCTCGATGGATGAGCCGGCGCGAGAGGGTCACCGGCCGCCCCACGGCAACGGTGTCCAACAGAAAGACCGCATCCGTGCCGTTGACCTGCCCTTGCAGCACGATCTGTCCGCCCGGTGCCCAAAAGAAGGGGAGAACGATCCGTCCATCCTTCGGGTCTTTCTCCGGCTGCGGCGCTTTATCCGACCCAAGCTCCGCCTTGCGAAGAAAAAGCTCCTTCCGCGGATAATCGACCACCGTTTCAAAATGAGAGAGAAAATCGGTCCCGAGCAAGCCGTCCACCAATCCCTTCCAGTTCGGCAAGAGCACGGGAATCTGTCCCACTTGCATCGATCCCAACTCGAGCCTCTCCACCCGCCCGAAGCGATTCTTGACCGACCATTTCCCGGCAGCCCAGAACCAGAACTGGAGAAAGTTGCTCTGTTGTCGCTCGACCTTTGCGGCGCGCGCAACCGTATCATTGACCGCGCTCATCCCGCCGCGGGTGTCGAGGTAGAATTGAGCGTCCTTCCCATTGATCCGCACCGGGAACTTCAGCCGGGGCGAGTTCGGCAGCAGGCCGATCCGGGTCGAGGTTGCTCGGCTCACCGCATAGGCTTTCGGCTCGAGCGTCGCCACGAGCTCGGCCAGCGCATCATACCCGAGGTCGTCCTGCATCGCCGAGGACAGGCTCAGATCCCCCGTCCGATACCAGGCGAGGGAAAGGAGCGCCTTGGTCTCCCGATCCGACGGATCGAGCTTCAGCGCGCGTCGCAAGTGGGCTCTGGCTTCCGGGAGCCGGTTTTCCATGAGATCGAACCATCCCAGGTTCTTCCAGGAAAAAGCATGGTTCGGATCGCGCCTCGGCAACTCGCGGACTTCCTTGGAGGCTCCGAGGAGGTCTCCCTCGCGCAAGCAGCGCTCGAACGTAGTTTGAGCGGCCGTACCGCCCCAGGCCGTCCAGACTACGGTGAAAAGCGCCAGTCCGATTGTCGTCGCTGCCAACCTCGCAAACATCGCCCTTCCTTCTTAGATCCTTCCTTTAGAAAAGCAGATGAAATTTGGCAATGAGGGCATTGGCGTATTTCTCCTCGATCGTCGAATGCTCCAGGGCAATCTGGTAACCGATCCCGAAGTAGTAACGAACATCCTCCTTGAGGGTGAAACGGCCGATCAAAAGTTCCGGCGTCACAAAGAGTCCAGGACCACCATAGGCCAAAAATCGGGTGACGGTCGGCTCCGAGTTGAGTTCGAGGCAAGGGGTGATGCGTCCGATCCGGTATTCGAACGCCGCATTCCAAACAATGGGTGCCGACAACTTGCTGCTGTCTCCATCCGCCCACTGGCTCCCAAGGTTCACGATGAAGTCGAAGTTTCCCCAGCCCTTTCCGAAGAGCAGCATGGGGGTCCACACCCAATGGTTGTACGCGTTCGGGATATCGCCGGTCGGCGCAAGCGCAGCCAACTGGACTGAGAAAACATAGTTCTTCTGATTTTCCGGCGAGGCCATGATCCGGTGCCTCCACTGAAGGACCTCTCCCTCCCAGCCGGTCGAGGAAGGAGACGCCGGCTCGTAGAAATAGTTGGGAAGGGAGAAGGTAAATTCGTCGGTCGGCGTGACGATCAGGCTGACCCCCTTCCCGGCGCCGAAATTATATGCCTTGTTCCCGTTTCCCTTCGTCTCGTCATAGACATCATACCGGATGCGCTGCTCGAGCCGCGATGTCGTGGTGACCAGCGGAGTCATCCAGTTCGTCTGACGCTCCTTGGTCTCCGCAGTCATCCTCCTCCAGCGTTCAAACCAGCTCGTCCCGGGGTCCTGGTCGCTCATCGATTCCACGAGATCCTGAGCCGCAATCTCCTCGCCGGGATAAAAGACCGGCTCCGCTCGGCTCTGCCGGGAATAAGCAAAAAAGAGAATCGCAATAACGACCCAGCAGGAAGCGACCCCTGATCCCGCCTCCCTGGGGAGATCACGCAGGAATGGGCGGCATGCTGGAAAAGCCAAGGGAAAGAATCCTCGTTCGGACGATTATCCGCTCGGGCAAGCAAAAATCAGACCAAGAGCCGACTGATCGCCGACAAACGGCCTTTTGGCTTCCAAGCCGCGGGAGAAAGCTTGTGAGGCATGGCAGCCAGTCCGCGCAGAGCGCGGCCTATCCCCCGTGCCATTGGCATCGAGGATCTACGGCCCGGAAGGCCGTAACCGCTCGAGACGACCCCGGCCCATTTCCCTTTTTGCAGACGCATGCCCGAGATTAACCCGCGAACCGATCGATGGTTGCACGCATTTTCTTCGGGTTGCTCCGGAGCGAGGGCCGACCTCAAAAAAGAAGGTGGAACTTGGCGACGACCGCATTGGCATACTGTGCCTCCACCGTGGCCGCATCCAGCGCCATCTGATAACCGATCCCGAAATAGAGGCTGTAGTGATCGCGGAAATGGAAGCGCCCGATCAAGACCTCGGGAGTCACGAAGAGCCCCGGCTGGCCGAAAAAATAAAACTCGCTTACCGACGGGTGTGAATTGAGCTCGAGCGTCGGGCAGATCACCCCGAACCGATATTGTAGGGCCAAACCCCAGACGATCGGACTGCCTAGCTGCCTGTTGTCGCCGTCGGCCCAGGAAGTCCCCACGTTCACCATGAAGTCGAAGTTTCCCCATCCTTTGCCGAACGTAACGATTGGCGTCCAGATCCAATGCTCGGCCATTCCCGGCATCGTTCCGGTCGGCGAGAGGGCTTCGAGCATGACGGAAAAGACGTAGTTCTTCTGATTCTCCGGCGAAGACATGATGCGGTTCTTAACCATGAAGCTTTCGCCCCGAAACCCGTCGTTCGCCCCATGTCCCGGATAGTAGAGATACTGGGGGAGCGAAACCGCGGCCTCCATCGTGGGCGCAACGATGAAGTTCACTCCTTTCCCCGCCCCGAAGTTGAACTTCTTGTTTCCGTTCGGCAAGGTCTCGTCGTAAACGTCGTAGCGGATCCGCTGTTCCAAGCGAGGGGTTTCCGTGACGATCGGCGTCAGCCAGTGAGTCTGCTTTTCGCGCGTCTCGATCGTCATCCGGCGCCAGCGACCAAGCCAATCTTGGCCGGGACTCTCGTTGTTCATCGTTTCCACAAGATCCTGGGCCGCGACCTCGACTCCCGGATAGAAAACGGGATCCGCCCGCAGCAGAGTGGTTCCCTCGAAGACCAGAACGAGAAAGAGAGAGAACAGAACGCCTCGAATGCAGCCCCGGTCGTTGCCGACGCGAGATCTACCGCGTTTCCGGGATCCCGCTCGCGAACGCACTCCCATACCCGTTTGGCCGGGCGTCCTCGACTCGGATGCAGTCCTCCATTGCGTACAAAGTTCATGCTCTCCAACCCCTGGATGATTCCGTGCCGCTTTGCGGGAGCGCTCGGGATAGGAGCGTTGCCATTCCTTGCGGACCGAAAGCGGGGCTAAGGGATCGAGAGACTTTTGGGGAGGATATTCGCGGGAACCCAGGACGTAGCGGTGGATTGTGCTTCGCCACTTCATGGGGCCGTAAACTTAGCGGAACGTTAATGACAGCGCGAGCTTTCGTGCGGCGCCTCCTTGTCCTTTCCGTGGGCAGAAGGGGAAGACCCGACCGCAGCTTTCCGAGGTGTCCGCCGGCTTCGGGTCCCCTTCCGTGCCGGACCCGGTGATGACAAATCCGCTCCCTCCACCTACTCCGCACCGCGAAGAGCCTTCAAAAAAGAAGGTGGAATTTCACGATGAAGGCATTGGCATAGTCTGCCTGCACCGTCGCCGCATCGAGCGCCATCTGATAACCGATCCCGAAATAGAGGCTGTAGTTGTCTCGGAAGTGAAAGCGGCCGATCAGCACCTCCGGAGTGACAAAGAGGCCCGGCTCGCCGAAAAAGTAAAATTCGCTCATCGATGGATGCGAGTTGAACTCGATCGTCGGGCAGATGACTCCGAAGCGATACTGAAGAGCCACATTCCAGATGATGGGACTCCCGAGTTGCTTGTTGTCGCCATCGGCCCAGGAGGTTCCCAAATTCACCATGAAGTCGAAGTGTCCCCAACCCTTGCCGAAGGTAACGAAAGGGGTCCAAACCCAGTGTTCCGCTACTCCGGGCAGCGAGCCCGTCGGGGTAAGTGCGATGAGCATGACGCTGAATACATAGTTTTTCTGGGTCTCCGGAGAAGCCATGATCCGGTTTTTCACCATGAAAACCTGTCCTCCGAATCCATCTTTCTGGCCTGCTCCCGGATAGTAGAGGTAGTTGGGGAGCGCGGCGGCCACTTCCATGGTCGGCGCCACGATCACGTTCACCCCTTTCTGACCGCCGAAATTCCACTCTTTCTTTCCATTCGGGCGCGTTTCGTCGTAGATATCGTACCGGATGCGCTGCTCCAAACGGGGCGTTTCGGTGACGAGCGGCGTCAAATAGTGCGTCTGCTTCTCGCGGGTCTCGATGGTCATCCTGCGCCACTTTCCGAGCCAATCCCCCCCGGCCTCCTGAGCGTTCATGGTCTCCACAAGATCTTGCGCGGCGATCTCTTCCCCTGGGTAGAAGACCGGATCCGCGAGAATGACGCAGGGTTCCATCCAGAGCAGGAGGAACAAGACGAAGCAGAGCCTGAGCATGCTTCCAAAGCGGCATCCGGGTTGAAAGGCTTCCTCCCTTGCGTCTCTCATGGCTTCTTCGCGCACGAAACTCCATCGAGTCCGCACGCTGCGCCTTGCCCAGCGCCACGATATTTACAAACGTTACAAACGATTCATTACGTCCACTGACGCCGCCCAGGCACGGCAAATCGTTTCCTATGTCTGCTCGGCGTCTGCATGCCGGTGGCAGCGCAAGGAGCGATGGGATGGCCTTCGATCCAGCAGGTGATGTGACGACATTACTGCGAGGAGGGAAAACCAAATCCCAACGAGGCAGACAGGTCCATTGCTCAAGCCGCCGAAGAATGCCTGAGAGACAGGCAAGGGAACACCTCACTCGCGACGGTCACTTCCCTTGCTTGCGATCCGTACGAGCGCTGTTCTGGACAAAATAGCCTCACAATGAGCTCATTCCTCCCAATGAAGGGAGGGCCGAATGCCTGGGACCCTGCATGTGCACAATCTGGATGATGAGCTGATCGCCCGATGGAAGCGCCGGGCTGCCCGCCACGGCCGCTCCACCGAGGTCGAGCACCGAGAGATTCTCCGCCAAGTGCTTACCAGCGAGGAGGAGCCTTCCTTCGACAAACTAGCAGCCGAGTTGCGGAAGCTGACAAAGCGTCGGAAGCAGACGCCTTCCGAGGTACTGCTCCGCGAAGGACGCGAAGAGCGGGGAACGCCCTTGTCATCGATGCCAGCGAGACTGCCCCTTCGTGACCCCCGACGAGTGCTTCGTGCGTAAGCTGCGCGAAGGGCATCGACGGAAGTTTCATGATCGAGTGATCGGGCTGCGCCAAGCTGCGGGAGAACTCTAGCCTGCACATCTCACAAGCGATCTCCTGCGGCTTGCGAAATGGACCTGTCTGCTTCGTTGCGCCTTGCATCCAGGCCCATCTGCCGCGCCTCGGGTACGAACTTTGTGAGACATGCAGGCTAGTCGGTTAGGATGGCGTATTCCACCGAGGGATCCTGTCTGGCTGCCCGGCATGGATTCGAACCATGACTAAAGGCTCCAAAGACCTCTGTGCTACCATTACACCACCGGGCAAGACGCGGAGGACTAGGCTCCCTGGCTGCGGGAAAACCCTTCAACTCCGTTAAACGTATACAGGAGCTCCGTCTTTGTGAACTCAATTCCCCCGGCTTCTACCGAGCCGAGGAGATCGACGATGGCTCGACGCGGAAGTTCCGCTGACCGGTTTCTGGCGAAAAACCGGCACTGGAAGGGTCCGGCGAGCAGAGTTTCGCCCGAACCAAAAGGCCAGACGCTCATTCCGCGGTTGGCGATGGTTTCCAACGCCAGGGCCCCCCTTTCGGCGGCAACGCGAAGCGCAGAAGCCAGTTCCTCTACACTCTTCGCAAACTCGACAAAAATATCGACACCCAGCAGGACCTTGGTTTCCTCCGGGCGGTGGTAAGGAAAATCGGATCGCGGATTCGGCCTGTCGAGTGCATAGCGAACGGGTTTCAGGGTCTCCGGGATCTTTCCGAGATTCGCGATCACCGCTTGGCCGAACTCCTTGGTTCCCACCTTTCGACGACTCTTCCCGTCACGGAAAATATCATAGGTGTGGATCCCTTCCTCAATGGTTCGCAACCAACCATTGTGCACTCGTTCGGCCGCTTCCGGTTGACCGATGTGGACGAGCATTTGCACGGCCGCCAGCAGGAGCCCCGAGGGATTCGCCACATTCTGTCCCGCTCGGCGGGGGGCGGAACCATGGATTGCCTCGAACATGGCATAGTGGGCGCCGATGTTGGCGGAGCCCGCCAACCCGACGGAACCGGCGATCTGGGCAACAACGTCGGACAGGATGTCGCCGTAGAGATTCGGCAGCACGACGACATCAAAGGCTTGGGGAGTGTCCGCAAGCTTTGCCGAACCGATGTCCACGATCCAGTGCTCCTTCTCGATGTCGGGATAGTCCGCTCCGATCTCCTCGAAGACCTTGTGGAACATCCCGTCGGTCAGCTTCATAATGTTGTCCTTGGTGAAGCAGGTTACCTTCTTCCTCTGGAAGGAACGCGCATACTCGAAGGCATACCGGACGATCCGCTCGGTGCCCGGCCGTGTCATGATCTTGAGGCATTGGAAGGAGTCGACGCTCTGCCGGTGCTCGATCCCTCCGTAAAGATCCTCCTCGTTCTCGCGAACGATCACCACGTCAATCCCAGGCTGCTTGCTCTCGACGAAGGGAACATAGGAGATGCAGGGACGGATATTGGCATAGAGCCCAAAGGCTTTGCGCACCGTGACATTCAGGCTCTTGTATCCTCCGCCCTGCGGGGTCGTGATCGGCGCTTTCAGGAAGACCTTGGTCCGCCGCAAACTCTCCCAGGACTCGGGTTCGATCCCGCTCGAATTCCCGCGGAGATAGACGCTTTTCCCGATCTCGATCGTTTCCAAGGCAAGCTCGGCACCCGAAGCCTCGAGCACATCGAGCGTAGCCCTCATGATCTCCGGACCAATGCCATCGCCATACGCAACCGTAACTGCTGTTTTACTCATCGTCCTTCCGTTTCCTCCCGATGCATCCGGTTACTTCACTCTCCAGAGCGTCGTTAGCAAAGAGATTCTTTTGGCGAGTTCTAGTTTTTTTGAGTTTCTCGATCGAATAGCACCGGCCGCTTGACAGGCAGTTCTGGCCTTTATTATTTCTGAACACATCCAGGCGTCTTACCCGTTTTTCGCCGCTGCAGCGCAAAGATGGCCGGGCCACAAACAAAGGGAGATGGCGAGACGCTATGCGTAAATTCAGGGGTCTATCCACGCGCCTGTTCCCTGCCTCCCTCTACCTGTTTTTGCCGGTTGCCGCGATCGCTCTGCTCGGAGGCTGCGCCCAGACCCATTATTATCCCTATGTCGGAGCGAACACCCAGTTAGGCAAAGGAGGGGGCGGCGAGCGGATCATCAACGGGATCGAAGTCTGGAGCGACGGCCTTCCGACTCGCCGCTACACGATCATCGGTGTGGTCCACGATCATCGGAGCGGGATCTTTCACGCCACCCTGCTCAAAGACATCACCAAGCAAGCGAAGAAGATGGGAGGCCAAGGCATTCTCGAGTACAAAGCTTACGCGACCGCCATGAGTTCCTTCGCCGCCTCGGCAAGCGGCTTCGGGAGCAACGCCGATCAACTCCCGCAAGCATACGGTCCGACTGCTTCCTCCTGGCTTGCCTTTGCGGGACCCGCCTCCGCAGGACTAGGCGGGGGATTTGCGGGCACTTCCCGCTGGTGGGTCTTCCGTTACCAGGATTCTTCTTCTAAATCTAAAAAGGCCACTCCGCCGAACACCCGACCAGCAAAGGATCAGCACCAAGGATCGGTCCACTCCTCATGAATGTCCGGAGCCTCTTGCATTCCGGTGTTCTGCTTCTGCCGCTTTTCTTCTGCTCCTGCGCGACCACGACCTACATCCCGTACAAAGGAGGAGCGAAGACTGTCGGGAAGGGTGCGAGTCTTCACAAAGTCAACGGAATCGACTTTTGGACCGACGGACTCCCCCCTCGCCCGTACAAGCTCGTCGGAGTCATCCACGACAGCCGAAGCGGCCTTCGTAAGGGCGACCTCCCGCAGGACCTTGCGAAGGTCGCCAAGAAGATGGGAGCGGATGCGATCCTGGAATACCACGATTATGCCTTGCAGATGGGCGGAGCTACCGCGGCAGCCGGAGCCGCCGCCGGCAACATGATCTGGGTGGGTTCCCTCATGGCGGCGACCGGCCCGGGCATGCTCATCGCGGGACCCGCGATCATCGCCCTCGGTGCCGCCCAAGGGGGTGTCTCGCGCTGGTGGGCCGCCAAGTATCTGCCGGCAGAGCCCAAAACCACTACCGCACGGCCAAAAACGCCCTCCGCCGCCGCTTCGAAGCAGACTGCCGTTCCCGCCACGGCTTCCTCGCAGCGCCCGCCCGGTCCACCAACGACGACGGGAGCCGCGCCCTAGCCGGCCTGCTGACTTTTTCCGCGTAGCCGCATCCTCTGTTTGACAGGGCATCCACTCTCGATTAACCCTGGAGCGCGCCTGAGCGGCTGCACCCGTCTAGCCCAGACGAGAAAATCTGCGGAAGAGAAGACAAGCCAAAAGGAGGTCGTCAGCAAGCCATGCGTCTTCGTCGAAAGTCGCCCGCCCGCTTCCTCTCGACCCGCGCAATTCTTGTGGCCGGCTGCTTCCTATTGCTCGCTGCCTGCGCTCAGACGCGGTATTACCCCTATGTCGGCGCCAACGAACAGCATGGGAAGGGCATTGCCGCCAAGCGGGTGATCGATGGGATCGATGTCTGGAGCGACGGCATCCCTCCTCGCAAGTACGAGATCATCGGCCTCGTCGACGACAGCCGAAACGGCTTCTTTCGGGATTCGATCCTCAAGGACGTCACGCGGAAAGCAAAGCGAATGGGCGGAGAGGGCATCATCGAATACCAAGCGTACACGGGGGTGGCGAGTGCCGCCCTGGCAGCGACAGGAGGGGCGTCGGGCAACTTGGGGGCTTCCGCTCCAGTCGGCTCGGGAGCCGCTGCGGGTGCTGCCTACGGTGGTGCCGCCACCGGAGGGCTTTCGGCCGCAGGATCCGGACAGTCGCGCTGGTGGGTGATTCGCTACCTGCCGGCCGGTAGCAAGAAGAAGGGAAATCAGGCCGGATAGCAGCCCACAAAGGATGCGATCCTCGATTCGCTCTTCATGAAAATCTCCCTTGTGCGGCCGCTGATTCCGCCTAACTGGAAATCGATCGCGCTTCCTTTCTTCCTTTTGCCCCTTTTGCTCTTCCTGACCTCCTGTGCCAACACGACTTACATTCCTGTCGAGAACGGCAAAAGAACGGTGGGGAAGGGAGCCATTCTCCGCAACGTTAACGGGATCGACATCTGGTCCGACGGCCAGCCGCCGCGCCCCTATCAGATCATCGGGGTCATCCATGACCGACGCAACGGTCTCCGCAAGGGAGCGCTGTTCAAAGACTTAGCCAAGGAAGCCAAAAGGAGGAAAGCGGATGCGATCCTCGCGTATCAAGCCTATGGGGCAACGGCAGGCGGCGCGACGGCGGGCGCGGCTTCCGCCGCCCAAAGCACTCTCATGCTCGGTGCATTGGCCAGCGGCCCGGCAATCACCTTCCTCGGCCCGGTAGCCGCCGGCGTCGCGGCCACCGCAGGAGGAGCCTCCCGCTGGTGGGTGGCCAAATACCTACCCGAAAAGCCCAAGGCCACGGCGGCCGAAAAGCAACCTCGGCCTCCGCTTCCTCCGCATCCAGCCTCGACTGCCGCAACCCCGCATCTTTCCGTCCCTCAAGGATCGGCTGCGCCAAGCATAGAGTAGTCGTGGCTTTCGTCTCCACCCTCCTACTGGTCATTGCGACGATCGCAGGACTTTTCGCGGCCTATAACCTGTTTCATTACCTCCTCTTCCTTCTCGTCACGCATCCCAAGAGCGCAGACGAGATCGGTCATGAGCTCAATGAATTCGAACAGCGGCAACTCGTGGAGTGGATTCCGAAGCCCGGCGACCTTCTCAAACACGACGACCAGAATCACACCTATGACGATGTGTTTCGCCTCTACCTGGGCGAAAATGAGAACTACTGCACCTGCGTCTTCCCGCCTACGCTCCTTAGCCATCCTTACTCCGCCGTATATTCCCTTCTTGCCCCGGTGCCAGGGATGCGTCTTTTGGATCTCGGGTGCGGTTCGGGAGCTGCCGCCCGCTATCTTGCCCGTCGGGGCAACGTCCAGATCCTTTGCGTCACGAACTCTCCTGCCCAGGCAGACATCTGCCGACGGCAAGGGAAGAGTTCCCAGGATCGCGTTCACGCAACCGTCGCCGACTTCGACCGCCTAGATCTTCCGGAAAAGACCTTCGATGCGATCTATTCCCTGGAATCCATCGGCTACACGAAGGATCTGGACGCTTGGCTCGCGCGTTGCTGGCGACTCCTCAAGCCAGGAGGGCACCTCTTAATTCTTTCGCCCGGATCCTTGGACGCCTGTCGCCGGGAGCGCGACTACCGAAACGTCACGGCGTTCTTTGAAAATTGGCACTATAACTTTTTTGGCGCCAATCTTCTGGTCTTCAAGCTGCGCCGGCTTGGATTCGACCCGATCCGCTACAGGCAACTACCCTTTTGCGCCTGGGGTCTGACTTGGAGCTTCATCCGTCGTCTGCTCCTCTGGAAGCTACGCCTCCGCATGCGCACCATGGTCCAGCTGGAACAGATCATCTGGAGCACCTCCAAGGTTTTCGTATTCGGCAACGCGTACAATATCGTGCTTGCCCGAAGACCCCTCGCAGCCCCCTCTTCCGGCTCGGACCAGCAACCCGGTGCCACGCTTCACCCTGCGGACGGCTGACTGCGCCACGCGTTGCCAACCGATCCACGGCTGTGCCCCCTACGCTCCGGCCGGCAACCCAAGAACAAGTGTCACCAGAGCAAAAGAGGCCCGCCGCCAACAAAAAAAGCCCCCCTTCCACTCCGAAGAGTGAAAGGGGGGTGAACCTGGCAACGACCTACTCTCGCACGCCCTACCGGCGCACTACCATCGGCGATGACGCGTTTCACTTCCGTGTTCGGGATGGGAACGGGTGGTTCCACGCCTCTAGGATCACCAGGCCTCTGCCGGTCCTTGCCGCTTCCGCAGACGCCTGGTCGCAGCCGTTCCTTGAAAACTACAGGCAAACAGAAAATCAGCTCACTAGCCTGCCGTGACTAAAAGCCAATCAGGTAATTAGTACCGCTTCGCTCCACGCATTACTGCGCTTCCACGTGCGGCCTATCAACGTGGTGGTCTACCACGACCTTAATGGGGAGACCTCATCTTGGGGAAGGCTTGGCGCTTAGATGCTTTCAGCGCTTATCCTTTCCGGACATAGCTACCCGGCGCTGCGTCTGACGACACAACCGGAACACCAGCGGTCCGTCACTCCCGGTCCTCTCGTACTAGGGAGTGAATCCCTCAAGTCTCCTGCGCCCACAGTGGATAAGGACCGAACTGTCTCACGACGTTCTGAACCCAGCTCGCGTACCGCTTTAACCGGCGAACAGCCGGACCCTTGGGACCTTCTCCAGCCCCAGGATGCGATGAGCCGACATCGAGGTGCCAAACCGGGCCGTCGATATGGACTCTTGGGCCCGATCAGCCTGTTATCCCCGGCGTACCTTTTGTCCGATGAGCGATGGCAATTCCACATTCTACCACCGGATCACTTGGTCCTACTTTCGTACCTGCTCGACCTGTCGGTCTCGCAGTTAAGCTCCCTTCTACCCATACGCTCGACGCACGATTGCCAACCGTGCTGAGGGAACCTTAGAACTCCTCCGTTACCTTTTAGGAGGAGACCGCCCCAGTCAAACTGACCCGCTGCCATTGTCCCAAGGCCCGCTTCAGGGCGCTTGGTTAGAACCTCCACAATGGAAGTGTGGTGTCTCATTGGCGACTCCACCTTCCCCAAAAGGAAGGCTTCACTGTCTCCCACTTACGCTGAGCATCCATAGCAAAGATCCAGTAACAGCTTACAGTAAAGGTGCACGGGGTCTTTCCGTCCTACTGCGGGTAGGCGGCATCTTCACCGCCACTACAACTTCGCTGAGCCTCTCTTTGAGACAGTCGTCAACTCGTTACACGATTCGTGCAGGTCGGAACTTACCCGACAAGGAATTTCGCTACCTTAGGACCGTTATAGTTACGGCCGACATTCGCTGGGACTTGGGTTCAGAGCTTTGCCCGGCCGAAGCCGAACTGACCCCTTGCCGTAATCTTCCAGCATTGGTCACGTGTCACACCCTATACGTCGTCTTCGCGACTTAGCAGAGTGCTGTGTTTTTGTTAAACAGTCGGTTGACGCTGTTCACTGCGGCCCCTTGCGGGGCGCCCCTTCTTCCGAAGTTACGGGGCTAACTTGCCGAGTTCCTTAAAGAGATTTAACTCACGCGCCTGAGTATACTCTACCCACCCACCTGTGTCGGTTTACGGTACGGGCGCCTTAGTGTACGCGTGGGCTTTTCTTGGCACCCTCTTTGAAGAATCCCGTCAGGATTGCTCCTTTCGGTCCCCTTGCGGGACAAGGACATTCATCACCTCGCTCTTCTCCAACGATGCGTCCCCCACGTTTAAATTTCGGCGGTGCTGGAATGTTGACCAGCTGGACATCGCTTACGCCCATCGGCCTCAGCTTAGTTCCCGACTAACCCTGGGCGGACGAACCTTCCCCAGGAAACCTTGGGTTTACGGCGGATCGGATTTTCACCGATCTTATCGCTACTCATGTCTGCATCCTCACTTCCAAGCCCTCCACGGTCGGTTACCCTTCCGCTTCACAGCACTTGGAACGCTCCCCTACCATCCCTTCCGGTCGAAACCGGAAAAGATCCGCGGCTTCGGTATGCAGCTTATCGCCAATCATTTTCGGCGCTGGTTTTCTCGGTGAGTCAGCTATTACGCACTGTTTAAATGATGGCTGCCTCTAAGCCAACATCCTCACTGTTTTTGAACACCAACATCCTTTTCACTTAGCTGCATTTTGGCACCTTAGCCGGCGATCTGGGTTGTTTCCCTCTCGACGATGAAGCTTATCCCCCACCGTCTTACTCCCGTGTTGCACCCTGTGGTATTCAGAGTTTGGTTAGATTCGGTACCCTGGTGTGGGCCCTAGTCCATCCAGTGCTTTACCCCCACAGGTCAGCGCACGAGGCTAGACCTAAATCTATTTCGGGGAGAACCAGCTATCAGGGGGTTTGATTAGTCTTTCGCTCCTACCCACAGTTCATGGGAGACGTTTTCAACCGTCACCCGTTCGGACCTTCATCACCGGTTAAAGTGACTTCATCCTGACCATGGGTAGATCACCTCCCCTTCGGGTCTACTACTTGCGGCTGGACGCCCTATTCGGACTCGCTTTCGCTTCGCCTCCGTCCCATCAGGACTTAGACTTGCCACAAACAGTAACTCGCAGACTCATTAAGCAAAAGGCACGCCATCACCCTTTCGGGCTCTGACACCTTGTAGGCACATGGTTTCAGATCTATTTCACTCCCCTCGCCGGGGTTCTTTTCACCTTTCCCTCGCGGTACTGGTTCACTATCGGTCGCTGACACGTATTTAGCCTTACGCCGTGGTCGGCGTAGCTTCACGCGAAGTTTCACGTGCATCGCGTTACTCAGGATACCACCGAGCGTTGCTTGGTTTTCGGTTACAGGCCTCTCACCTTCTATGAGGCGACTTTCCATCCGCTTCACCTAACCGCACAACTACCCATATGGTGGTCCTACAACCCCGGACGGCAAGCCGTCCGGTTTG
>NZ_CABFVA020000032.1 GCF_902143375.2 Methylacidimicrobium tartarophylax
ATCCGGCCGGCGACCGCCGGCAAATGGATCGTCTCCGTGGCCGCCGGGATTTCCCTGGCCGCAATGGCAGCGGAGGTCGCGCCTTCGGCTCGGATCGTTCGTGCGATGCCGAATCTCCCGTCGATCCTTGGCCAAGGGGTCATTCCCTACTGCCTCGGTCCGGGCTGGGACGCCGATGATCGGGAGCGAGCGAAGAAGCTGCTGCAACGGTTTGGCGAGGCGGTCGAGATCGACGAAAGGTTCTTTCCCCTCCTCACGGTGCTCGTCGGTTGCGGACCCGCCTGTTTTTGTGCCTTTCTCGCTCCCTTGTTTCGTTTCGCCGCAGAGTCGGGCCTGCCTGCCGCGGAGGCCCGGCGGATGCTCTTGGCGACCTTTTCCGGAACCGCGGAGCTTCTCAAGCGGACCAGTCTCGATCCGGCCGAAGCGGTGCAGGAGAGCCGAACGCCGGGAGGGATCACCCATGCGGCCTTGACGATCCTGGAGGAGAGGGAGTGGCAGGAGACGTTGCGGAGAGCCTTGGACGCTGCTTGGAATCGAGCGAAAACCCTGGAAAAGATGTGAAAAAGGAGTGAGGGACGCGCTATGGCATTGCAGAACTATATCCGACTCGACGATGCCCTCTGCGCTTATGTGCGCAATCACCACAGCGGCGCGGGCGATCCGGTCTTTCTCGATCTTCGGGAGGAGACGATGCGGCTGGGTGCCGTTGCGGAGATGATGATTCCGGAGGAAGAGGCGGCCCTGCTTTCCATTCTGGTCGGCGCGATGCGCGCCCGGCGAACGATCGAGATTGGAACCTTCACCGGAGCGAGCGGCCTCGCGATCGCCCGAGGTTTAACCGAGGGCGGAAAGCTCCTGAGCTTCGATCGAAGTAAAGAGTGGACGCGCATTGCTCAGGCTTTTTGGCGAAGAGCCGGGGTAGACGACCGGATTGAGCTGCGTCTCGGGCCGGCTCTTCAAAGCTTGGAAGAGCTCGAGGCGGACTGGACCTTCGATTTTGCCTTCGTCGACGCCGATAAGACGGGCTACGACGCGTACTACGAGGCCCTTCTGCCGCGGATGCGACCCGGGGGACTGCTCGTATTCGACAATATGCTCCGGGAGGGGCGGGTTCTCGAGGGAGACCTGCGGCACGATCCCGATACCGAGGCCATCGTCCGCTTGAACGACAAGCTGCGCGAGGATTCCCGCATCGAAGGCGTGCTCCTCCCGATCGCCGATGGGATCTACCTCTGCCGGAAGAAGGAGGGAGTGATCCCCTTGTCGAATCATCATTGATATGACATCTTAGGCTCATGTCGATGAGGAAGCCGTCGCAGGACTTCATTCGAGACGTCTTGGAGAAGAGCCATACGGTTCCGGTCCTGGTCGATTTTTGGGCTCCCTGGTGCGGCCCCTGCCGGATCCTCGGTCCCGTGCTCGAGCGGCTTGCCGCGCGAGCCGCGGGCCGCTGGGAGCTCGTGAAGGTCAATACCGAGGAGGAGCCGGAGTTGGCGCGGCAGTACGAAATCTACAGCATTCCGGATGTTCGCCTTTTTGTCGGAGGACAATCGGTGGACGGGTTCGTGGGAGCCCTCTCTGAGGGTCAGATCGAGCAGTGGCTCCAAAAAGCGATTCCGATTCCACGCTCGGCCCGCTACAAAGAGGCGGAACGGCTATTTGCGGAAGGTAAGTGCAAGAAAGCCGCGGAACTCCTGGCCCAGGAACGAGCGGCGGGAGTCCGCGATCCCGACGCCTCTCTGCTCTACGCGCGCGCGGCCATCTGCTCCAATCCAAAGGAAGCCTTGGAAGCCCTTGGCCCGGATGCGGTCTCGCAAGATCCTCAAGTCGCGGAAGCGGTCCGCGAGTTGGGACAAGCTCTCCTCTCGCCCTCTCCATCGGAAGAAAAGGCGGACTCTCGGCTTTCTCGCGATCGGCAAGGATGGGAAGCCCTTCGGGATGGGCGGCCGGAGGCAGCCCTGGAGCTTTGGATCGGTCTTCTGGAAGAAGAGAGAAATTTCCGGGAGGGAGAGCTTGCCCGGATCTGTCGCGCCCTTTTTCAAGTGCTGGGATGGCGCCATGCCCTGACGGAACGATTCAGCCGACGCTTTTCCGCGGCAGTACATGTCTAGCGCGGGAGAAAGCGGGCGAGCGGCCCTCCGGCTAGCCGGAGGGTGAAGAATCGAGATCGCCTTCGTCTTGAGCCAAGTAGATCAGGCAGAGTGCGGTGACGGCGAACATGCGGGCGGCGACGCCGAGCAGAGGGGATAAGGACCCTCGCCAGATCTGAAACCATTCGCCCGCCGCAATCAAAAAGAAGAAGAGCCACTCCGCCAGGGCACAGGTGAGGCCGGCCACTGCCCAGGTCTTTGCGTGGGAAAACTGCCGGCGGCTTCCCGGCCAAGCGCGGACCAGCCTTATGCTGCCCAGGAAACAGAGCAGGGCCGTGCCGAGTTCCCAGGCGACCAGCCCGTCGAAAAAGAGTCGGCGGACGATGGGCGATCCTATGGCACGGAAGATCAGAGGGGAACCGGCAGGGACGGTGTCCATGGAAAGGACATGGACCAGATAGGTCCAATTTGCGGAGGGATCTGCGATGTTGTCGATCGCCGCAAGGAGGAAATAGACACCGATCAGGAACGGCAGGATCGTCTTGGAGGTTCGGAGGACTAGGAGCAAGGAGGACATCGACCGCGGGCTTACGGCCCTTTTGCAAAATGGCTACGGGCTTCTGCGATATCGGCGGCGATCTGTATGCGAAGCTCCTCAAGGCTCGTAAAGCGCCTTTCCAGCCGCAAAAAGTGCCAATGATCCACCTCCATCTCGATTCCGGCGAGCTCTCCAGCAAAGTCCAGGATGTGGATTTCAAGGAGCGGAGCGGATCCCGGTCCCAAGGTCGGACGCCGGCCGTAATTGGCTACCGCCATCCGTTCTTCGGGGATTCGCGCTCGGCAGGCGTAGACTCCTTCGGGGGGGAGGAGTTGGGTGATCCCCGTCAGGTTGGCCGTGGGAGCTCCCAGAAGATGGCCGATGCCGGCCCCGGGAGCCACCTTGCCGACAATCGCATAGCTTCGTCCGAGCCATCGCTCGGCTTCCTCGAACTTTCTCTGCCGAATCGCTTCGCGGATCCGGCTGCTGGCTATGCGACTGCCATCTTCCAGAAGCGGCGGCACGATCTGAGTCGTAAATCCTTTTCTGGAGCCGAGCTCTCGAAGCCGCTCGACGTTTCCTTTCGCGTCGTGACCGAAGCGAAAATCTTTTCCGACGACAATGGTCTGCAGGTTGGGAAAAACCCGGAGGATCTCTTGCAGGAAATCGTCCGGCGAAGACTCCCGAAGCCTCCGGTCGAAAGGAATCACGAGCACCAGTCCCGGGCCGGCCGCCGCCAGGAGACGGGCTTTTTGCGCCGGCGTCGTCAGCCGCGGGGGGGCCTCTTCGGGGCGGATCACCGAGAGAGGATGAGGTTCGAAGGTGAGTACGCCGCAGCTCCCCGCGTTGGAGGCACAAGCGAGCAGTTGACGGAGGACTTCCTGATGGCCTCGGTGAACACCGTCAAAGAAGCCGATCGCAATGTGACGAATTTCCGGATGCGGCGTTTCTTCGAAAAGCAATGAGGCCTGCACCTGTCGACTTGTCTCCGCCATGGCATCACAGTTTCCTCATCCCTCCTCTTCTGCGAAGTTACCGTCGCCGGATGCGGGAGACCTCGGGGAGAGGCAAGACGTAAGGGAGGAGTTCCTCCGCACGCTGCATCTGCTCCAACGCCGAAAAGGAGAGCGCCCCGTCCACCGTGAAATTTCCCGATTGGAGTCGGCGAAGTTCGGCGAGATGGGCCCCGCAACCGAGGGCGAGGCCGATATCATGGCAATAGGTCCTTACGTAAAAGCCCTTGCGGCAAAAAATCTCGAAGCCGAGAAGCGGCGGCTTCCATTCGAGAATCTGGTAGGAGAAGACATGGACCATGCGGGGCGGGCGTTCGACGACCTTCCCTTCCCGCGCCAGCTTGTAGAGAGGTTTCCCGTGGTGCTTGATCGCGGACACCATGGGCGGAATTTGCAGGAACTCCCCGGAAAATTTGGCGAAGACCGCCTCCAGCTGCTCGAGAGAGAGCGGCGGAACGGGGTGCTCTTCCAAAATTTGGCCGTCGGCATCCTGCGTGTCGGTGATCTGGCCCAGGCGCATCACGCCGCGATAGCGCTTGTCTTCGGCCATGAGGAGATCTTGAATGCGCGTGGCCTTGCCGAGAACGAGGACGAGCAGCCCGGTCGCCAGAGGATCGAGCGTTCCGCAATGGCCGACTTTTCGCAGCCCGAAGCGGCGGCGGAGAAAATCCACCATATCGTGGGATGTGCATCCCTTGGGCTTGTCCAAAGGGAGAACTCCGTCAATTTCCATGAAGAGAATGTTCCGATGAGCTTAGGAGGTGGAGCGTAACAGAGGAAGGATCTGCTCGAGCAGCTGCCTTTCGGCTTCCGCCACGGGCAGGGAAGCGCGAGCTCCCGAGGCGTTGCGATGGCCGCCTCCTCCAAAGTGAGCGGCAACGGGGCGTATGTCGATCAAGGGAATCGACCGGAGACTGATGCGAGTGAGCTGCGGGCCGATCTCCTCGACCATAAAGGCCACTTGAACGGTCTGCACGAGTTGAAGATAGTTCAGGAAGTTCTCGACCTCGAGCGAAGTCGTGCCCGTTTTTGCGTAGAGGTCGGCGTCAAGGCGATAAAAGGCGATTCGATTTTCCGCGGAAAATCGGGTCCGGTTCAGGATCTCGCGCAGAAGATGGAAGCGATTCAGCGAAAAGTTTCGGAAGGTACGCCAGGAAAGGATTTCCGGATCGGCCCCCGAACGGATCAAGCTCGCGGCAAGCTCCAAGGTTTCCGGACGGAGTGGCCGAAAAGAGAAGGAGTTGGTGTCGGTCAGGATCCCGACGTACAAAGCAGCTGCGGCTTCAGCACACAGAGGAAGACCGAGATCCCGAGCCGTTCGCGCGATGATTTCGGCGGTCGCGAGCGCCCGCGGATCGATCCAGTTGATCGCTGCGTAGCCCGGATTATCGGGATGGTGGTCGATATTGGCGTCCGGCCGGACTCCCCATCCCTGGAAGCGCTCTCCGAGCCGCTCTTGGGTCGAGCAGTCGACGGCGATGACTTTCGGGGAGCCGACCGGCGGTTCGACCGGAGTTTTCTCGACGGAAAGGGAGCCCGCGAGATACGCGTAGACATCGCTCGGCCCGTCTTCGTTGAAGACGCGCACCTCTTTCCCCATCTCCTTTAAAATGAAGGCTAAGCCGATCGAGCTCCCAAAGGCATCCCCGTCGGGACGGACGTGGGAAAGGATGACGAACTGGTTGTTTTCTTGAAACAACTCAGCCAACTGGCGCAGCGACTCCGACATCGGCTTTCTGTTGCACAGGGAACACCGCGAGCGCAAGCTTCTCTTGTTTTTTCGGCTGCTTTCCGGGAGACGATCAGAGAAAAGGTTTATGGGCGCATTCGGGCGTAGGGTAAGAAGGTCTCTGCTTCGCCTGTTGGACTTTTTGGTCTTTGTCGCCTTCTGTGTGGGCATGGTTCTGCTGATCCGGAATCATCTTGGCCAGAAGGAGAAGGTCGTGGTGGAGGGACGAAAAGGACCGCTCTGGGAGATTCTGCCGAACGCCGGATCCCACCGGTGACCGGAGCCGGCCGCTCCTCCCCGGAGGGAGGCGCAGGGGCTCAAGCGCCGGGCTCTCCGCAGCCTGATCCCCCCGGGAAGCGAGGGGAAGCCGCGCGTCCTGCCGAGCCCCAAAGGGGTTGGCGCCGATTACGCTTGTGAGGAAATAGGCGAATTTGTAGGCTATGGCAGATTCCGGGATGTGAATCATAGGCTGGGATTAACGCGAAAGAAGGAGGGACCATGCGGATCGGAAAAAGCATTCTGGCTGGGGCGCTGCTACTTTGCGCCGGCGTGATGGGACTTCGTGCGGAGGAAAAGCAGGAGGTTACCCTTAAGGGAGAGCTTGTCGATCTCTACTGTTACCTCGACCATGGGGCGGCGGGCGATAAGCATTCGAGCTGCGCCAGGAAATGCATCAACTTGGGATTGCCGGTAGGGCTCAAGGGGGACGACGGCAAGCTCTACATGCTCTCTGGAGAGCATAAGCCGCTAAAAGCCGCCGAGATTCCGAAGACGGAAAAGGTTACCGTCAAGGGGAAGCTGGTCAGCGCCGACGGTTATAATCTGGTCGAAGACGCCGAATTCGAGCGGTAGGGATTCGGGGCGACTGTTTCTGAGCCGTTCCACTGCGTCGGTGCTCCGTTTGTAAGAGAAAAGGCCGCAAGGAGACCGGGTAATTATTCTTTGTGAGCAAGCCTGGATGCCTGCAGGTAAGGCGCATAGCCCGGTCGGCGCGACATTCTGGTTGAGTGCTCCCGGCGGTCCAGCAGGACGTCCCCCGCACTCGTTCCGGCGCGAGTAGGAACTTGGTCGTGAACGAATTCCGGGAATTTTTGGATACGCTCAAGCAGCCGGAGTACGTACACGTCCTTCTCCATCCCATCCCCGTTTATGGGCTGGCCACGGCATTGGCTGCATATCTCGCCGGTCTGGCCTTTAAGAGCCGGGCAACGCAGGTCGTGGCTCTTGCCCTCATCGTCCTGACTTCCGCCTCGGGTTGGGTCGTGCAGCACTACGGCGAGGAGGGGACCGACCGGGTGGAGACTATGATCACGCAGAAGCAAAAAGCTTGGTTGGATGTCCACGAAGAGCGCGGCGAAAGAACGGTATGGATGCTCTACGGAACGGCTGCGATCGCGGCCGTGACCTTGGTCTCCTCCGCTCTCTTCCCCAAGGGACTGAGCTTTTTTTCTTCCGCAACCGTGCTGGCTGCAGCCGCCTCCCTTTTTTTGGGGCTCTGGACGAGCCATGCGGGAGGCCAGATTCGTCACAAGGAGTTTTATCAAGGTCCCCCGCCGGAGGCGGAAAAGAAGTCCCGCGTCCAAAAGAGTTCGCCGCCTGTGCCCGAGACGGCTGCTCCTCCGAGCGAGAATTCCGGGCCTCCGGCGGAGAGCGAGCTGCCGCAGCAGGAAGCTCCGCCGTCCGAAGAGAAACCGCCGCAATGAAACATGCCGGCTAATCAGCGGTCAGGCGACCGGAGGAGATCCGGTAGACCGAAGAGGCAGCAGTTTGGAGAAGCGGGGAGGGTTGGGCGGTGAAACAGAAGGCAATGCCTTCTTCCAGGTTGATTCTGACAAGGCGTTCCAGCAGGGCCTCTCGAGGCAAGGCGGGCAGTCCTTCCAATGGCCGCTCCAGAAGAAGAAGTCGAGGCCGCGGGGCCAGAGCGCAGCCGAGCGCGAGCCAGCGCCGCTCGACCGGGGAGAGGTTCCCGGCCTGAGTCGAAAGCTGCTCTTCTAGAGGCAGGAAGCGGAAGAGCCAGGTGGGAAGCGAGGAGCCGGGGGATCGGCGAAGATTCGCCTCCACGGATTTTGTCGTATCATAACCCTTGTGATAACCCTCTTCATCTGTGAGCAGGGAGAGCCCATGCATTCTTGCCCAGCCGGGACTGGATCGCTCGAGATCCTGACCGAGGAAGAAGACACGACCGGTCTGCGCGGGGCGATCGCCCGCGAGGGTCTCCAAGAGGGCTCGTTCCAGAATCGGTGGCGCATCTTGTGCTGCGGCGAGAATCGCCACGAGGCCCGAGGGACGAACCATCAGCTTCGGGACGCGGAGCGGAGGAAGCGGCGGGAGGGAGAGGACGAGGTTTTCCCCGCGAAGCAAGGGAAGCTCGTCCTTCTCGGGAGTGGTGGGTTCGCGAGGCATTTCCGTTATCCTCTCTCCCGTCCGATCTCCGGGCAAGGGTTCGAGGGCATGGACGGGCTGAGGGAAACGGCGCGAGAAAAACGCTTTTGACGCCGATCGGTTCCTTGCGCAAGATCATTTCCGCAATGAGCAAGACCGAAGCTCCGCTGGGAAAAGTAAATCTCCGAACCCCGGCCGTCATGAGCCTCGTTCAAGCGGAGGTGGATCAGCATTATCGAAGTCCTCTGGTCGAGTATCTTCAGGGGACGGGAGGGTGCTTGTCCGCGGGGGGGTTGACGGTACGCCTCGCGAAGGCATTCGGCTTTTGCTACGGGGTCGAGCGGGCGATCGATTTGGCCTATGCAACCACCAAGGTGTTTCAGGGTCGGCGCATCTTCCTCTTGGGAGAGATCATTCACAATCCCGAGGTGAACGACCAGTTGACGGCCTTGGGAATTCAACGCCTTCACGAGCTCGGAGGGGAATCGGATCTCGATAATCTCGATGATTCGGATGTGGTGATCGTTCCCGCTTTTGGAGCCCAGGTGAAGACGATGGCCCGCATCGCTCAGATCGGCTGCCAAATCGTCGATACCACTTGCGGAGACGTGATGACGGTATGGAAGCGGGTCCGGCAGTACCGGCGGGAGGGAGTCACCTCGATCATTCATGGAAAGGCCTGGCACGAAGAGACCAAGGCGACCGCTTCCCGCGCCGTGGGGGAGGAGGGCACGGGACACTATCTGGTCGTATACGATTTGGCCGAGACCGATCTGGTCTGCGAGTATATCCGCAAAGGAGGAAACAAGGAGAACTTCCTTCGCAAGTTTCAAGGAGCCATCTCGCCTGCTTTCGACCCCGATGTCCATCTGCAGTTTGTCGGGGTGGCGAATCAGACCACGATGATGCGTGGAGAGACCGAAGAAGTTCAGCGCCGCATCCGTCAAGCGATCGTCGATCGATATGGATCGGAAAAGCTCCTCGACCATTTTCGCTTTTTTGACACCATTTGTGGAGCGACTCAGGAGAGGCAGGACGCTCTGCGCGAGATGCTCGATCGGCGGAAGCTCGACCTCTTGATCGTGGTGGGTGGCTACAACAGCAGTAATACGAGCCACTTAGCGGAAATGGGAGAAAGTCGGCTTCCGACCTATTTCCTCAAAAATGCGGAGAAGATCATCTCTACCTCGCACATTCAGCACTGGGACTTGCACAAGGGCTGTGAGGTGCTCACCGATCGGTGGCTGCCCGACGGCAATGTGGAGATCGGGATCACGGCTGGTGCCTCCTGCCCCAACAACCTGATCGAAGAAACGATCCGGCGCCTATATGAGTTGCGCGAGGTCGATGTGGCGGCGATCCTTCCGGTCCATGCCAGCTAGGAGCGCGCTCTTCGCCGAAAAGGGAAACGAACGAAGACAAATGAATAGGGTCCAAATAGTGGAGAAGGCTCCGGAGGATGGCGATCGCGTCATCTTCGTGCGCCAGGGTGAGTTTGCCAAAGAAGGAGTGTCTCAGGAGGAGTTCGAAGGAGCCAAGTTTTCCACCCTGATTTGGCGGGAGGCGGGACGACGGATCGTCTATGTCGGACTGGGAACCGGACCCGTAACGGCCGATCTATTGCGGAAGGCCGCGGGAACCGGAACCAGGCTTCTTCGGAAACTGGGCGGGGAGGAGATCCACCTCGACTGCGTCGCCTATCCCGAATTGGCCGGTTTCGCGGTGGAAGGAGCCTTGCTCTCCGCCTACCGGTTTGAAGATTTTCGAATGCCCGATGCTCGCAAGAAATCGACCCTGCGGACGCTCACCGTGGCCGTTGGCAAGGAAGAGGGGGAGTCTCGTCTGGAGGTCGAGCGGTCGACGATCGTGGCGGAGGCGGTCAATTACGTGCGCCAGATCGGCAATCAGCCGGCGAACGTCATCACCCCTGCGACTCTGGCGGATAAGGCCCGGGAACTTGCTGCCGACTGTCATCTTCAATGCCATGTCTTCGGTCCGCAGGAGTTGGAGGAGGGCGGATTCGGCGGCATTCTCGCGGTGGGAAAGGGATCGGACAACCCTCCTCGGTTGATTGTCCTCGAGCACCGGCCGACGGAGGGCAAACCGATCGTCATCGTCGGAAAAGCGGTCACGTTCGACTCGGGTGGGATATCGATCAAGCCCGGGGAGCACATGGACGAGATGAAGTTCGATAAGATGGGCGGCTGTGCCGTCTTGGGAATTTTGCGGGCGGCGAGCCGCCTCGGCTTGCGCGTGCCGCTTGTCGGTGTCGTGGCCAGTGCCGAAAACATGCCGAGCGCTCGCGCCTATCGTCCTGGGGACGTGATCCGCAGCTACAGCGGGAAAACCATCGAGGTGCTCAACACCGATGCCGAAGGGAGAATCCTCCTGGCGGATGCTGTCGGCTATGCCGTGAAGCAGTTTGATCCGCGCCTTCTTTTCGATCTCGCGACGTTGACGGGTGCCTGCATCGTCGCCCTGGGCCGCAATCGGGCGGGCGTTTTCACTTCAGACCCGGATCTACGAGACCAGCTCTGGGGGCTCGGGGAAATGGCCGGAGAGCCGGTCTGGCCTCTCCCTCTGGGCGAAGAGTTTGAGGAAGCCATTCAAAGTGATCTGGCGTTGGTGAAGAACATTTCCGGCACCCGGGAGGGAGGAAGTTCGGTCGGAGCCGCCTTTGTCCAACATTGGGTAGGAAAGACACCATGGGCTCATCTCGACATTGCGGGGCCGGCTTGGGTCAACCGGGAGCTTCCCTACCTGGAAAAGGGGGTTACTGGATTCGGCGTGCGCTTGTTGATCCGCTATCTTCTTTCGCTGGCGGCCCAAGAGTCGAAGTCGTGAAACTTCGCGCGTCCGAGGCTGCGAGTCTTTTCCCGCTGCTTCTCCTCGCTCTGGGTTTCTCTCTCTTCGTCGCGACAGCGGCTCGGGTCCACGCCGCGACGGAGGAATGCTCCACCTGGGTCGTCGGACCGGGAAGAATCCAGAGGGCTTTCGACGCGCTCCCTCGCAGGGATGGTGGCCTCTGGCTGGTTGCGACGCCGATCGGGGAGGAGGGCCGCCGAAGGTCTCACGCTGAGCTGAGTCGATGGGCGGCGGGAGGACGTCTCCTCTGGTCGAGGACGATCGTTGATCCGGTCCCGATCGATATTCGGTTTCACCTGGTTTCCGAGCCGGCGGGGGAGCTGGTCGTTGTAGGCCAGTCCGGCGGAGCCTTCCGGATGTGGCGATTTTCCGAAGAGGGAGATCTGCTTTGGGGGCAGCAACTGGTCGCCGATCCGGTGAATCCGAACGAAGTCGTGACCGCGGATGGAAAAGGAGGACTCTACGTCTGCTTGCATCAGCCTCCCACGGGCAGAGTGCGATCCGATCGACCCGACGAGATCCTCGAAGGGGCAACCCGGATCTTTCATTACTCGGAGCAGGGGAGACTCTTGCGGAGCTACACCTTCAATGCGGTTCCCGAAGCTTCGCAACCCGGAGAACATTGGCTGCCGTCGGGTCCTCTCGGAATTCAAAATCCCGTAGGGATCGCTGCCTATCCTACCGGGGGAATTGCCGTTGTGGGCTATTTTGCCGGTCTTTCGGACCTCCAATCGGGAGTATCCCATGGGGCCTCCCTGGCACGACTCGACTACGGTTGGCTTTCGGCGGGAGGGCAAGGGATGCCGCAGGTGAAGATCTTCGTCGATCGGTGGGATGAGTCCGGACAGAGGCTCTGGACGCGTCTCCTTGGCCGGATGTGGAACACCCTCGCCTTTGCCGTGGCGACTTCATCCAAGGGGGAAGTCGCCATTGCCGGGAGCAGCGAGTGGGGAGCTTGTTCGAACGGGCGTCCGCTTCGGCCTGTCGGACTTCGGCTCTTCGTCGCTGCCTTTAGCGGCGATCGGTCCTCTCTGGGTTGGTGTCGGGAAATGGCGGAGAATCTTTCGATCGGACCGGTGGCGCTCTGCTATGGGAAGGACGGCGGGCTCTGGCTGTTGGGGGAAGCCAAGGGGCCGCTGAATTCGAGCAAGCCACTCTCTCTGGGAGGACGAGTGTTCTTGGCCAAGCTGGACTCTGCGGGCCGTCTGCAGTGGAAGCGCCAACTCGGGGACGGAACGAGCCGGCCGTTTGCTCACATAGAACGCGGTCCGCACGGCCGCCCGACTGTGGCGTGGGCGACGTCTGCACTGGGAAGCCGATACCGATCGCAAGAAGGGGAGATCGTTTCCGTCGGTCTTCTTCCCGGGGCTTTGCCGTAAGGTCTCTCCCGAAGATGTGGACGCGCGGGACAACCGGCAATGATTCCGCATCAGGAACTTCCCGCCCTTCCCGTTTTCTGACGCGCGGACCGCGGAATAAAATCCGATTGACGGCCTGCGGCGGTCGCTCCACGATCTACTATTCTCTGCCGGGAGGACCGGATTATCCTGGCGGAGGAACGGTCCTGTAACGCTTCGAGAGTTCAATCAAGTCTGGTTTGGAGAGATTTCTAACTCATGATTCAGCATCGAGTAACCATCCCGATTCAGAGCAAGGGGAATGTGGGGAAGTCGACCGATGCGATTGCCCGGCTGGGGTGGATGTCGGCCCGAGGGTTGGCCTGGCAGGCTTTCGACCTGGATTCGGACAACCGGACCCTCTCGAAGGCCGTTCCGGGGGTTCAGATGGTCGAGCTTTCCGAAGAACCGGAAACGGACCTGATTCGCCTTTTTCGCAGCGTTGGCGAAGCGCCTCTTACCTTAATCGATCCCCGTGCGCACCTTTCGCGTATTCTGATGCGCTGCCTGGAAGCGGTCCGATTTTTTCAGTACGGCGGCAAAGAGCCGGACACCCGGGTGACGATTCTCTTCTTCCCGATGGATGATCTCGCGGTGATGGACGAGATCGCAGAGGTGGTGGAGCGGGTGGGAAGTCAAGCGGACTACCTAGTGGTGCGAAACCGCGCGCGGATTCCCCGCATTCGCATGTACGAGGGTAGCGAGCTGGAGAAAGAACTGCTTTCCCTGGGTGCCTGCACGCTTGAGTTGCCTACGCTTCTGACCGACACCAAGGACGCCCTCGCGGCTCTCGAGATTGGCTTGCAGCGAGCCATTACCCCGGTGCAGGCCGTTGTCGATCCCGAAGTGAGGCTGGACCTGATTCATCGGGTGATCCTGGAAGACTGGTTGCGGCTGCTCTTTGGTCGGTACGAGCGTGCCGCCGGTTATCTTCTCGCGGACCAAGAGGCGGAAAAGATCAAGCGGACCGTCGCCCCGCCGCCCGATTCGGAGGAGAGAGGAGCGGGAGGCCGGCGGGGAGGGAAGGTGAATCTACAGAATCTCCTATGAGCAGTCTGCAGGCGGCGACCGATCGGGAAGATCCGCAGCGGTATTGGAAAGCTGCGATTGCTCATCTCCCGCCGGAAAAGCAGGGGGCCGCTTGGGACTGGTATCGTTCCCGTTCCGAGCCGGCCCAGGCTTTCGACAGCTTAAGCGGACTGCTGCTTCTTCTCGAGGCAAACGCCGCCTACTTGGAGCGGGTGCCGCGCGCGGTGCAGGAGCTTTTGGAGAACGCATCGAGAGTTTCCAACGGGAATTCCCCCAGCCGCGCCGACTTGGAGCAATTCCTCGGATATTTTCACCACTACGCAACCCAGCTGCAGGATCTATTGGCTTCGGCTCCCCAACAATGGCAGCACGGAGTTCACCAGGAGACCGCGCAGATCACTGCTCATGTTTCCCAGATTAGCGAGCAGATGCACCAGTCCGTGGTGCAGTTGACGGACCTGCTGGGCTCCGCCCCTAAACATTGGCAGGAGGGGTTGCAGCGGGAGACCAGGCAGATCAGCTCTCTGGTTGCTCAGATCACCGAGCAGAGTCGCGCCCTGCAGAAACGGCTCAATGGTCTTCGCTTGTGGGCGGTCGGCTTGCTGCTGGCGATCGGCTTCTTTGCCGGATGCTCCGCGATCCTGCTCTTACGTCTTCTTATGCCGAAATTCTTCGGCATTTGACGAGAAAGTGGGCTTCGGCGCGGGCGCAGCCGAGAAGACCAGGTCGAGGATGGGACCACTTGCTCAGATATCGAAGCTCAGCGCGCGATTGGCGGAGAGCCGCAGTTGGTCCTCGTTCTCAACGAGGTCGGAAAGAGAAGTCCGGTCGACCACTTCACAAATTTGTTGCCGCACTTTCTTCATGACGACCCGGATCGGGCATGTCTCCTCGTCGGGACAGTCGTCGCAGGCTGCATAGGCGCTCCGACTGACGCAGCGAACCGGGGCAATCGGCCCGTCCATCAGGCGAACAATCCGACCGACAAGGATCTGATCCGCCGGCTCAGCAAGCTGGTAGCCCCCACCTTTTCCTCGACGACTCTCCAGCACGCCTTTGTTTTTGAGCTCGAGCAGGATCGCTTCCAGAAACTTTTTTGGAATCCGTTCCTTCCCGGCGATCTCTCCGATCAGAACGGCACCCTTCCCTCGGGCCCTTGCTAGGTAAACCAGAGCTCGCAGGGCATATTTGCTTCTGCGGGTAAGAACCATTTCTCCTCTTAAGCGATCGGATGAATATACTAAATCGGAACTGGGGAGGGGGAGAGAAAAGGAGGCCGGCTAATGGAGAAATCCCTCAAGTTCTTCCAGGCTTTCCTCCTGATAGTCTTTGGGAGCCGTGAACAGATCTTTCGGCGGTTCGTTCCACTGTTGCGCCATCAACCGAAGCTGCCCCTTGTCGCCGTTGTTTTCCCGCCAGGATATTTCCTGCGGGATCCCGGCATCGGCGGGAAGAGAGAGCCAGATCGCCAATGCGGGCTCGGGCCAGGCTTCGCGGCCTAGGAGAAAGCGAAAAATCTGGGAGAGCGTCTTTAATTGCTGCGCCGTCGCAATAAAGAGGAGCCGGTGATCTTCCGGCGATCGGCCGGCGATAATCTCCGCTTCCTGGCCGGTTTCGGCATGTCCGATCCAGCGCGACTCCTTGCCCGGGGCCCGAACCCAGGAGTAGCGGGCAAGGTCGTAAAAGACGTTGGCGCGAGGAGAAGCCGGTGGGGTCGATGGCACGAACGGGACGAGGGTTGGATCTTCTTGGAATGGATTGGAGCGCAGGCGCCATCCGTTCTCCCTGTTGGCTTGTGCATGGGCATGGATGGTCGGCCAGTCGAACGACCAGAAATGGGCGTCCAAATGTTCTAGTCCAAGAAAGGACTGCCGCTCCACGTTATAGATGAGCGAAAAGAGGTCGGATGGCTGATCGATGCGAATATAGGGACCCCAACGGAGCAGCGAAAGCCGCTCTTCCTTCCGATCGACGTTTCCAAGAAACTCCAGGCGCAATCCATCCACGGTTTCCGCATGGATGCCGGTCAAAAAGACAGAGAGGAGAAGAGGGCAGAGGCAGCTTCGCCAAAAGCTCATCGAGCGATGGGAGTTTTTCTCGGGCCGAAGAGGGCCGTGCCGATGCGGATCATCGTGCTTCCCTCCTCGATTGCAATCGTGAAATCGTGACTCATCCCCATCGACAGGACCGGAAGCACGAAGCCCGTGTGCTTCTGAACCAGATCCCGGATTCCCCTTAATCCCGCAAAAACAGGCCGCGAGGCTTCCGGATCATCGGCATACGGAGCGATCGTGAAGAACCCGTGCAGTTCCAAACCCGGAAGGCCGTTGACTCCTCGAGCAAGTTTCTCGGCATCCTCCGGAGCGATGCCGAATTTGCTGCTTTCTCCAGAAACATTCACCTGGATCAATATCGAAATCGTTCTTCCGAGGTTCACCGCTCCACGGGAAAGAGCTTCCGCGAGATCCAACGAATCGACTGATTGCACCCAGTCGAATCGATGAGCTGCGGCATGAGCCTTATTTTTTTGCAGATGGCCGATAAAATGCCAAATCCCGCGGGATCCCAAGGCATCCTGTTTGGCGGCAGCCTCTTGAACCCGATTCTCCCCAACGTCCCGTATCCCGAGGGTGAACAGTTCGGCCACTGCTTCCGGAGGCTGGGACTTCGTTGCCGCGACGAGGCGAATACCGGCAGGCTCTCTGCCGCTCTTCGATGCGGCGGCCGCC
>NZ_CABFVA020000033.1 GCF_902143375.2 Methylacidimicrobium tartarophylax
CCCCAACTGGCGGACGGCCGCCATCACGGGCTTCCAGGCGTCACGAAACCGTCCGTGGAGATCGAGTCTCTCGTCGCGTCCCCAACCCGCCTCCGGTCCCCGCATCCAACCCGCTTAACAGACCGTCGAGCCGGTGCCTACCGAAAAAAACGGTGCGAGCAGCCGATCAAATAGAGTGCGAGAACTCCCGACAATCCGGCGGGAAGCAAAAGCCGCGATCCGTTTCGTGGCTCCTTCCGGCCGGGAGGCGGTCATTTCGGGTCATCCCTGCATGGATGCGCCGCAGCCCGGGGAGGACCGCAGGCCAGCTCGGGCCGCCGAGCAGGGCCGCTGAAAATCTTTTCCCCGGCTTCCAAAGCGCGTAGACATGGGAGGAGCGACGGCCGCAAAGGTCGAGCAGAGGAGAATCCATGCTCTTATACGACCGACTCCAGTTCGGCTTCACGGCCGCCTTTCACTATCTTTTCCCCCAGCTGACGATGGGGCTTGCGCTCTTCTTGGCGCTCTTCAAAACCTCTTCCCTCTTCGCGAAAAATCCGCTCGCGGAGGCGGCGCTTCGGTTCTGGAGCAGGATCTTCGCCCTAAGCTTCGCCTTTGGAGTCGTGACCGGAATCGTGCTCGAATTCGAGTTCGGGACGAACTGGTCCCGCTTTTCCCGCTACGCAGGAGAGTCGGTGGGACAGCTGCTCGCCCAGGAGGGAACCTTCGCTTTTTTCCTCGAGTCCTCTTTCCTGGGGATCCTCCTCTTCGGGGAAAGGAGGGTGGGTCAGAAGATCCACTTCCTGGCAGCATGGATGGTCTTGGTCGGCTCTTGGCTATCCGGCTTTCTCGTCATCGCGGCCAATGCCTGGATGCAACATCCGGTGGCGATCCTTTCCCTTGGAAAGGGGGTGGTCCACGTCTCGAGCGTCTGGACCCTGCTCGCAAACAGCTGGGCGGTCAGACAGTACCTGCACAACATGTGCGCCTCGGTTCTGACCTCCTCCTTCGTCGTCTCGGCCGTGGGGGCCTTTTACCTGCTGGCGGGACTCCACCGGGATCTGGCGCGCTACTTCCTGCGCTACGGGGTCTGCCTCGGCCTTGCGAGCTCCCTCTTGGTGATCGTCCCGACGGGGGATGAGGAGAGCAAGCAGGTCTTCGCCTATCAGCCGGTCAAGGGGGCGGCGATGGAAGGGCTCTTCCACAGCGAGAAGGGAGCCCCCTTGATCCTGGTCGGCCAGCCCAACATGGAAAGCGAGTCTCTGGACAACCCGATCTATCTGCCCGACATGCTCAGTATCTTGACCTACCGGCGCTTTACGGCCGAAGTCCAGGGTCTCGACTCCTTCCCCAAGTCCGATTGGCCCGACAACATCCCTTTGGTCTACTATGCCTATCACATCATGGTCGGCCTCGGGACCATCTTTGTGGCCACCATGCTTACCGCGGCCCTTTTTTTATGGAAAGGACGTCTCTTTGAGACGCGCTGGCTCCTCTGGGCGATCTTCCTGCTCTTCCCCTTTCCCTATATTGCGAACACCGCCGGCTGGGTGACGGCCGAGGCGGGAAGACAGCCCTGGGTCGTCTATGGGCTCCTCAAGACGGTGGAGGGGGCCTCGCCCAACGTTCACGCGGGCAATGCGATCTTCACTTTCCTGGGATTCCTGGGGCTCTATCTGCTGCTAGGGATCCTCTTCCTCTTTCTGGTAGGCCGGCGGGTGTTGCGGGGACCGGAATCGGCGGCTCCGGGGGAAAGCGACCAAGGGGAATAGCGGAGGCAAAGGGGAAAGATGGCGACGATCTGGTTCATTCTGCTCGTGATCCTGCTCGGAGGCTTCGTCGTCCTGGACGGGTTCGACTTTGGGGCGGGGATTCTCTTGCCCTGGATCTCCAAGGAGGAGCGGGAGAGACGGACCTTGATCGAGTCGATCGGCCCAGTCTGGGACGGGAACGAGGTCTGGCTCGTGACCGGCGGAGGGCTCCTCTTCTTCGCCTTCCCGAAAGCCTATGCCAGTGCCCTGAGCGGATTCTACCTGCCGGTGATGATTTTTCTCTGGGTGTTGATCCTTCGCGGGATCTCCCTCGAGATCCGCTCCCAGCTCCCCAGCACTCTCTGGCGGAACTTTTGGGACGGCCTCTTTTTTCTCTCGAGCCTGCTTGCCGCGGCGATCCTGGGGGGTCTCCTCGGCAACCTCGTGAGCGGGGTGCCGATCGATTCCGCGGGCAACTTCTTCCTGCCGCTCTGGACCTATTTTCTTCCCGGCCGCCACCACGGGGTCCTCGACCTGGCCACCTTGCTTTTCAGCCTGTTGGCGATCGTCAGCCTGGCTGCTCACGGAGCCGCCTACCTGGTCTGGAAAACGGAAGGCTCCCTCCAGCAAAGAGTCAAATGCGCCTTCCGCCGACTCTTATTCTGGGAAGCACTCTTCATCCTGCTCACCCTCGTCGCCGTCGTCTTTCTCCAGCCCCAGTTCCTCCGCCGGTATCGGGAAGCGCCATGGGCGCTCCTCTTCCCCGGCCTTGCCCTGCTGTCCTGGGCAGGGAAGAGAATCGCCTTCCAGAAAGGCAAGGAATGGCCCTGCTTCGTCTCCTCTGCTCTCTTTCTCCTTGCCTCCCTGGTTTCGACCGCCTTCGGGCTCTATCCCAACCTGCTGCTCTCCTCGCTCGATCCTTCCTCGAGCCTGACGATCGCGAACTCCGGAGCGGCGCCGAAGGCTCTCGCCGCCGGCTTAGGCTGGTTCGCGCTGGGCTTTACCCTGATCATCGTGTACACCCTTATGGTCTACCGGTCGTTTTGGGGCAAGGTAAGGGGTCGTGCGCACGGATATTAAGAAACTGCGGAGCGGCCCGAGAGTACTTTCCCGACACGAGAAGACAGGCTTTCTCCGGGATCGCAGCGAATGAATGCCCGCGCGACCTAGAACTAAGTAAACCGGATGTCGAGCGTCCGCAGGTAGGTATGGAGGCCGGCATCCTGGATCGGCAGGATGTAGGCCTCCCCGTCCGACTCATTGACATGCTCGTGCCAGTAGCCCGATGGGGTGACGAATGCCGAGCCCGAGATCCAGTCGATCCGTGCAGCGTCTCGAATCGATCCATCGGCATCGAGCTCGCGGCCAACCCTCGTGTAGACGCCAGGTCTTCCTTCAACCACGAAATCGAGGGCGACCGACTGGTGGCGGTGAGGCTTCTGCCGACTACCCGGAACGATCGTCCCGAACATCGCCCACAGGGAGTGGGTCACGGTCATCGTCTGGCAGAACTTCCGATTCGCCAAAAGAATGCTGACGCGACTTCTCGTTCCCGCTTCCGGCTCCGCCTTTACCTTTTCCACCGCCTCCCGGATCGTTTCACTCCGGAAAAGGAAGGGGGAAAACCGGCTCTCCTTTTTGGCCACCCCGAGATAGGAGAGCAGAGGGCTATCGTTCACTGCATAGAAAAGCGTATCCTTCCCGGCATGATGGAGAGCCTCGACGCCGGGCAGGACAAAGATGTCTCCCTGCCTCCATGCCAGCGCTCCCCATTCGGTTTCGGTGTACCCATAGCCCGCAACCACATAAAAGAGCTCGCTGGTCGCTTGAGAAGAGATTTTCAGAGAGTCCCCGCGGCGGAGATTCACAAACCGGGCGAGCAAGCTCGGGCTGGTGGCCGGATAGGCTGTCTTCAACTCGCGGGAGAGATCTAAGGGAACGAGGCGGGTCTCCCCGGAAGTGTACAGGTCGGGAAGAAATTGCCTCACGGGAAGCTTCGGCGTCGCCCCCGATCCGATCGGATCCGCTGCCTTGCTATATTCGAAGAGAACAGCGTCTTTTTCCAGGATGTCCTCTCCGAGCAGTTCCAAGTGAAGCTCTGCGTTCATCGCGTTTTTTGCTTAGAGTTTCCTTAAAGACGGACGAGCGGCGGCCCGGGATCTCTCTCCGCACGTTCCGTGCGGCTCCTCTCTCGAGAGGGAAAAGGAACTAACCTTTCTTTTTTTATACTAAACTAGTCCAACAGGCCATAACAACCTGGTTTTGAAAGCAGGCATGGGCTCTGTGCACTCGATTGGTGCAAGAGGCGATCGTGCCGAAAGGAGGGGGAGAAGTGCAGGTCGGAGCAGCCGGCCAAGCCCCAGGCTTCGACTGGGCTGGACGACCTCCCGGATTGGGTTAGCCTCTGGCATGGCACAGCACATCCTTTCATCGGCTTCCCGAATGCTCGGCTTCTCATTTATCACCTTAGGCTTAATTCAGGGATTCTGGAAGACAGGATCCGTTCGCTCTCTCATGGAAGACGTCGTTGGATTCACTATTCTAGTCTTCCTGGGTGCAACGGTGGCGGCCTACCTGTCCTTGCGCTCGGGTAAGACCTCCGGCTTTTGGGAGCGGGCGGCGGACTGGCTCTTTCTTCTCGGTTTGACTGCCACCGCAGGCGAGACCGTGGTGCTGGTCGTCTCGATCACCTAGCCGCTGCTCTCTCACGATCCCCAAAGGGACGGGTTTGCCAATAGGGAAACCTCCCCAAGCTCTCCTTTGCGCCTTGC
>NZ_CABFVA020000034.1 GCF_902143375.2 Methylacidimicrobium tartarophylax
TTCCCGGAACCATGTTCCGGGTGGAGTTGGACGAGAGCCAGCACCAGGTTCTTGCGCATATTTCCGGGAAAATGCGAAAGCATTTCGTTCGACTGACATGCGGCGATCGGGTCAAGCTGGAAATGTCCCCGCACGACCTGACCAAAGCTCGCATCCTCTACCGGCTGGATCGTCCTTCTCAAGACAGGCGCCCCGCGCGAAGGACCCAAAGATTCCGACGCGGGGGTCGTCGGCACTAAACCAAAGCACCTCCTTACACGGTGCACAGTTCCAAGCCGCCAAAGAAGGGATATCGCAATTTTCTCTTAGATGTCTTGTTGCCTTCGCTCTTCGTCCGGCGAGGCGGCGTTCGTCTCTCTCCTACCTTCCCTGCTCTCTCTGAAGGTCAAGTCTGCCTGACATGGGTTGGGCATGCGTCTTTCCTCATTCAAACGCCGCGGCACAATATCCTGATCGATCCGAACTGGGCCAATTGGATGCTCGTGATCCGCAGGCTCAAACGAGCAGGCATCGCCATCCGTGACCTGCCGAATATCGATTTGGTGCTCATCACCCACGCTCATTTCGATCATCTCAATCGGAAGTCCCTTCGAGAAATTGCTGCCCGGCAGCCCGTACTCGTCCCGTCCGGAGTCGGCAACCTGGTGCATGACCTGGGTTTCGAGCAGGTGCGGGAGATGGCCTGGTGGGATCGTTGGGAGTTGCAAGGGCTTTCGATGACGTTTACACCCGCGCATCATTGGGGCGCGCGGTATCTCGCGGACAGACATCGCGGCTACGGCGGCTATTCCCTCACCTATGGCGGGCGCACCGTCTACCATTGCGGGGACACCGCCTACTTCAAGGAGTTCCCGGAGATCGGGAGGCGGCTCCGGCCGGAGATCGTCCTCATGCCGATCGGCTGCTACGATCAGCCTTCGAAACGAGTGTCCCATATCACCCCGGAGAAAGCCGTCCAAGCCTTTCTCGAACTACAGGGCAAGATTCTCATCCCCATGCACTTTGGAACATACCGGATGAGCTACGAGCCCCTTCATGAGCCTGCCCACCGGCTATTGGTTGCCGCGAGCCGCGCGGGCGTCCTTTCGCAGGTCCATTTTTTACACGAAGGGGTTCCGCAGGTCTTTTGAGCAAGCGGAATCGAAACAGAAGCGCGGCAAGCACTCCGTCCGGGCAGGAAACCTGCTCTCGCGGCTTGGGCCGCATCTGCGGACGAAAAGTCAGGCAGATTTCCATTGTCACTCTTGCGAAGGGTAGAATATGGTGACAAACCATCCAAGGGATCGGAATCCCGGCGAAACTTCCTCTCCTCCATTCGGAAGAGGGATGCTTCGAATAAACCAGGGAGCCATAGCTCAATTGGTTAGAGCGCTGCCCTGTCACGGCAGAGGTTGCGGGTTCGAGACCCGTTGGCTCCGGTTTATTTAACGACCTATGCAGCTAAAGCCATCGCCCGGCTCGGAGCGCAATTCCGCCTTCTGCAAGCGAACCTTGCGCCGAGGAAGATGGCTGGTTCGCGCGTTCCTCCTGCTCTTCCTCCAATCTCCCTTTCTTTTCCTTGCCCAGACTGGACACGCTGCGGCTCCGAGCGTCTTGATCCGATGGTATGGCCACGCTTTCGTCTATCTCATCGCTTCTTCCGGCATCCGAATTGCCATCGATCCTTTCGGCGACGAAACGGTCCACTATCGCTTTCCTGGCTCTCTCCAGGCCGATGTCGTTTTGATCAGCAACGAAGCGAACGATCGTTCCGCAGGAGAACGCATCCAGGGAACGCCACAGATTTTTCGCAGCGTCGCGGCTCTCGGCACGAACAATGCCCGTGGCCTTCTCTTCCGAGGCATTCTCTGCTTCCGCGACAAATCTCAAGGGAACATTCACGGGCATAACACCGCTTTTGTTTTCAATCTGGATGGGATCCGTTTTGCCCACCTCGGTGACCTGGGACATCCTCTGAGCCCGGAATTGCTGAACGAGTTCGGTACCGTGGACGTTCTCTTTCTTCCGGTTGGCCGAGACGGTCTGCTCGTCTCCGAGCTCGACAAGATCGCTGCCGATCTTTCCGCACGAATCATCGTTCCTATTGCCTATCGAACCGAATTGAGCGGCGACCTGGAATTACGAACTCTCGCCAGCTACTTGGACAACCGATCCAATGTCCGGTGGATCGACGGTTCGGAGTTTTCTCTCTCCGCGGCGGAACTTCCTCCCTCCCCCATGATCTACGCATTCCGAGGTACTCCATGAAAGTTTTGGTCATCGGCGGCGGCTCCCGCGAGCACGCCCTCTGCTGGTCGCTCCGGCAGGACCCGGAAGTCGAAAAGCTTTACGCGGCTCCCGGCAACGCCGGAACGGCGTTACATGCCGAAAACCTACCGATCGCCGCCGACGATATCGACTCGCTCAGTCTCCTGGCTCAAGAACTGAGGCCGGATCTGACCGTGGTCGGCCCCGAAGCCCCCCTCTGCGCCGGCATCACCGACGCCTTCGGACGGCATGGTCTTTCGGTTTTCGGCCCGTCCGCTCGATCGGCGCGGCTCGAAGGCAGCAAGGTGTGGACGAAGGATCTCGCAAAGCGCTACGGCATTCCCACGGCGGAAGCCCGTTCTTTCGACGACCCCCGTGAAGCGACTTCCTTCAGCCGGGGGTTCCCCTTTCCGCAAGTAATCAAGGCCGATGGCCTTGCATCCGGTAAGGGCGTCTTCATCGTGACAGACTTCCTAGAAGCCCAGAAAGCGATCGCTTCCCTGATGGATCGGCGGCTTTATGGAGCGGCCGGGCAGCGGATCTTGATCGAGGCCTTTCTGGAAGGAGTCGAGCTTTCCGCATTCGCGCTTTTTGATGCCAACCAGTATTCCCTCCTGGGCGTCGCGCACGATTACAAACGGATCGATGATGGCGACCGAGGTCCGAACACGGGAGGCATGGGAGCCTTTCTGCCAAGTCCGTTCGTCTCTCCGGCCTTGCTACGGCAAATCGAAGAATCGATCTTCTCCCGCCTGCATGCCGCCTGCACTGGAGAGCGCCTCGACTACCGCGGCGTTCTTTACGCCGGCCTGATGATCACGCAAGACGGCCCTTTCCTCTTGGAGATCAACGTCCGCCTTGGAGATCCCGAGGCGCAGGTCCTCCTCCCCACTCTGAAAACCCCTTTGAGCGAAATCGCGGGCGCGACCTGCCGCGACGAGCTGGGACAGCTCCATCTCCTCCGGCACCGGCGCTCCGTCGTCGGGGTTGTGATCTCCTCCTCAGGCTATCCCGAAAACCCGCGTCTCGAGGACCGCATCATCCTCTCCGAAGCGAAAGCTCCCGCTTCCGAAAGGCAAGGTCTTCTCTTCTACGGCGCCACGAAGCAGACCCAAGGGATTCTTCGAACTTCAGGGGGAAGAGTTTTCACGGCGGTCGGCTGGGGGGATCGCCTCGCCGAGGCGCGGAAACGCGCCTACGAACAAGTAAACGCGGTTACCTTCCCCGACATGCATTTCCGCAAGGACATCGCCTCTTTCCTTGCCGGCCGGCCGGTTCCGGAGCCGGAGGGCGAGCACGGCTTGCTTTCTAGGTTCGAGCCATTATACTAGTGGGCATGATGAAGCGCATTTTTCTTTTGACGGTTACTAACGTCGCAGTCCTGGTACTGCTGACCGCCGTCATCTCTCTCTTGCACCTCGATCGCTGGCTGACGGCGGCGGGCATCAATTATCCGCTTCTGTTGGTCTTCTCCTTGGTCGTCGGTTTTTCGGGAAGCTTTATCTCTCTGGCCATCTCGAAGTGGATGGCCAAGATGGCCTATCAGATTCAGATCATCGATTCCCCTCAGACCGAAGGGGAAGAATGGCTCCTGAATACCGTACGATCCCTCGCGGCTCGCGCCCGGATTGCCATGCCGGAGGTCGGTATCTACCAGAGCCCGGAAGTCAACGCGTTTGCTACGGGACCGTCCCGCTCCAACGCACTGGTCGCGGTCAGTTCCGGCCTTCTCTCCCAGATGAATCGTCGTCAGATCGAAGGAGTCCTCGGTCACGAACTCACCCACGTTTCGAATGGTGACATGGTCACCATGACACTTCTGCAGGGGGTGGTGAACACCTTCGTGGTCTTCCTCTCCCGAATCATCGGTGTTGCCGTGGATAGTTTCCTCAATCGGGACAATGACGAGCGTCGAGGCATGGGCATGGGATTCTTCATCGGTATGTTCCTTTCCGAGATCGTCTTAGGGATTCTCGCCTCTTTCATCGTCGCGTGGTACTCGCGGCAGAGGGAGTTTCGGGCAGACGCGGGGAGCGCCCACATTGCCGGGCCGGACGCGATGCTTTCGGCACTTCGCGGGCTTCAGGCTCTCAGCGAGGGCGGGCCGGTGATCGACGAGCGATCGGCCAGTCTGAATACATTAAAGATCAACGGCAAGCCAAGCGGCTTTCTCTCCCTCCTGGCCACCCATCCTCCTCTCGAGGAGCGGATTGCTGCTTTGGAGCGGCTCCAGGTTGCGGCTTGATCGGCCGATCCCTCGGTTGGCAGAAGGCTGCCGGCTAGGTGCATGCGGGCGGTACCAGGACGATTTTTCCGGAAGCTCCCGGTTCCATGACCAGCCGTTGTGCCTGAGCCGCGGCCGACATGGGCAGGATGGTTCGAATCACGGGTCGCAAAAGTCCTTTTTTCAAGCGTGCCGCCACCGCGGCCGCGATGATCTGCCGCTCCTTGGGAGAAGCAGCGGAAAGCGACATTCCGAAGACGGAAAGGTCCCGGGAGATCAATCCCCGCGGATCGATCTCCACCAATCCCCGGGAGCCAATCACGACCACCTTTCCCCCCGTGGCAGTGATGTCAAAGTCCTTTCCCAGATTAGCGTTCGCCAGCATCTCCAATACGATGTCCACTCCCTGCCCTTTGGTGATCTCAAGGACGTGGCGAAAATGCTCGGGCGAGCGATGATCCAAGGCATGGTGAGCTCCTTCCTCTACGATGCGTCTTCTCCCCTCTTCATCGCCCGCGGTGCCGATGACGGTCAGTCCGGCGGCTCGCGCGAGCTGAACAGCGGCCAGCCCGACGCTTCCGCTCGCCCCATGAATGAGGACGACGTCTCCTGCCGCAGCCCCTGCGCGTAGAAAGAGCGCTCGGTACGCCGCACTACAGGGGATTCCAATGGCGGCTCCTTGTACAAAATCCAGAGCATCGACCAGTCGTTCCGCCTCGTGCTCGCGGCAGACGATCCGCTCTGCATAGGCTCCGGTATTCTTCCAGAGGGAAAAATAGACACGGTCTCCCGGGCGAAATCGACACACCCCCCGGCCAACCTCTTCCACGACGCCGGCTCCATCCACGCCCGGGACAAACGGCAAGAGCGAGGGATCGTGTCCTCCCGACCGGAGGTAGACGTCGCCCGGATTGACCCCTGCCGCCCGCACGGAGAGGAGCAGCTCGGCCGGACCCGGCCGGGGATCCCGACACTCTTCCCAAGATAAAACCTCCGGCCCGCCGTAAGCCTTGACCACAATGGCATGCATAGCGCTAGATCCTGACGCCGGACCCGGATCGGGGCAAGGACTGCGCTTCGCATCTTCTTGAGAGGCGTCTGTTTTTTTCCCTTCTCCCGGGTGCCCGCGTACTGCTCTCATGTCAACGCCGATTGAAAATTGACCCACTTGTATTCTGAAACTTTAGGGATGGGTTCCATAGAACGGGAGCGGGCTCAACCCATGGAGGATGCGGGTTGTTCCGGCGGCGGCAGTCCAGGGCGGCGCGAACGACACCGCGGTGATCCTCCGGATCCAGAAGAATCTCTCCATCGTCGCGATCGTGACCAATGGGTCGACAAGGGATCTCGATCCTCGAGGTCGACAAGAGATTCTGCGCCGTCTTCCAGCCTTCGAACGACCTTCTTGCCTTAGCGGAATAGGGCACGGACGCCGTTGGCGGTCTCGTGAGACATGCAGGCTTAGGCCAGAAGGTTCTTGGGTCCGAGCATGGCTGCGACCTCGCGGCAATATCCCTCGATGTCTGCTGCCTGCAAAATGGCGGAGACCATCACCACCCGATCGGCTCCCGCGCTCAAGACCGCCGGCAAATTCGGCTTGCGGATTCCTCCGATACAGAAGAATGGCTTCTTCAGGCATCCGCGCACCTCCCCGATCAAACGCAGACCAACAGGCTTGGCCTCTGGTTTTGTCGGCGTGGCAAAGACGGGGCCGACTGCAATATAATCGGCTCCCTCCCGTTCCGCGGCTAAGGCCTGTTCCAGCGAGTGAGTCGATTTCCCGATCAGTTGCGCATCGGCAAGGATTTCCCGTGCCTCCGCAATAGGCTGGTCTTCCTGTCCGAGATGGACACCGTCTGCTCCCACTCGCCGAGCCAAAAGAGGCCAATCGTTGATCAGGAAAAGAACTCCGGCACAGTCGGCCAGTTCCCGTAAGGAGAGGGCAAGCGCCTCCAAGGATTCCGGCGTACGGCCTTTTGCGCGAAGCTGAAGGATTTCGACTCCGCCGGCCACCATCTTTTCCGCAGTAGCCGCAGGATCCATGTCCCCCAGCACTCCCAAGTCGATGATCCCGTAAAGACGCGCTTGGCGAAGCCGCATCTTTCGAAGCCATAGCCGCTCTTCGCCGTCCATGACGCTACGTCTTTTCCGCACCCTTAGCGGCCAGGAGTCTGGGCAAAAAGGTGGTGGAATAATCCCCTCTGCGGAAATCGGGATCGCGGAGGATCGCCTTGCCCAGCGGCACGGTCGTCTTCACCCCTTCCAGGACCAGCTCGTCCAGGGCTCGTCCTAAGCGCGCCAACGCCTCTTCCCGTGTCTGACCGGAGGCGATGACTTTTGCGAGCAGCGAGTCGTAGTAAGGGGGGATCGTCGCGCCAAGAACCAGGTGAGAGTCGACGCGGACTCCCGGCCCGCCGGGGAATTGAAGCGCCTCGATCCTACCCGGGGAAGGACGAAAATCTTTCCAGACATCCTCGGCATTGATTCGCATCTCCACCGCGTGTTGCACGGGCTCTCGGCCATCCCAATTCTTGTCGAGTGGATAACCCGCTGCGACCTTGATCTGCTCCTTCACTAGATCGATCGCGTAAGCCTGCTCGGTGACGGGATGCTCTACCTGGATGCGGGCGTTCATCTCGATGAAGTAGAAAGCGCCGCTCCCATCGACGAGAAATTCGACGGTTCCCATGTTTTCGTAATGAATCGATTCGGCCAAACGGACGGCTGCTCGCCCCATCTTCTTGCGAAGTCCGGCATCCAGGATCGGAGAAGGCGATTCTTCCAGAAGTTTTTGATTCTTCCTCTGGATCGAGCAGTCCCTTTCTCCAAGGTGGATCACCCGTCCCCGCTGGTCCCCGACGATTTGAATCTCCACATGGTGGGGGTCTTCGATCAGCTTTTCCACGTAAAGGCCCCCTTCTCCAAACGCCTTTTCCGCCTCGATGCGCGCAGCATGAAACCCTTGCACCAAGCTCACGTCGTTATGGGCGACACGCATCCCCTTTCCCCCACCCCCTGCCACGGCCTTCAACACGACCGGGAACCCAATCCGACGAGCGGCCTGCAAGGCTTCTTGCTCATTCTCCACGATCCCTTCGCTCCCTGCCGGAACAGGAACCCCGATCTTTCGCGCATGAAAGCGAGCCTGGACTTTGTCCCCTATCTTGGCGATGGCGGAAGCGGACGGCCCGATGAACTTGATATTACAACTTGAGCATATTTCGGCGAAGTTTGCATTTTCCGCGAGGAAACCATAGCCGGGATGGATGGCGTCCACGTCGCCGATCTCCGCAGCACTGATGATTCTGTCGGCGCGCAGGTAGCTGGACATCGCCGGCCCGGATCCGATGCAGATCGCTTCGTCCGCCATTCGGACGGCCAAGGAATCTCGATCCGCGTCCGAGTAGACCGCCAAGACTTTAACGCCGAGTTCGCGACAAGCCCGGATGACCCGGACGGCGATCTCTCCTCGATTCGCGATGAGAACCTTGCTAAACATCCCTTGCGCCCTTCCGCGCCTTCTTTTCAGGCTTCCGGATCGAATGCTTCCGATCCTTCCGCCCGGAATGAACTGATCTCTCCCGGGAAACGCACCCTTCGTCTCCCTTCGCAATCAGTGCAAAGGTTCACCCAACTGGTATCGCACAAACCGACGGATCACGATGTTTTCCCCAATTTGGCCGATCTTTGCCGCCAGCACATCGCGCACCGTCGCGTTCTGATCCTTGATAAAGGTCTGTTCCAGGAGACAGTTCGTCGCAAAATACTTTTCCAGCCTCCCCGCGACAATTTTATCCAGGATCGCCTGAGGCTTGCCGACGATCTCCTTCGCGATCGCCTGGCGTACGCGCTCCACATCCTCCGCCGGAACCTGATCACGGGTGATATACTGAGGGTTTGCCGCAGCAATTTGGAGAGTGAGATCCTTGACCAGCTCCCGAAAAAGGGCATTTCGGGCTACGAAATCGGTTTCGCAATTCACCTCGACAAGAACGCCTACCTTATCGCCCACGTGAATATAGGATGCGATGACGCCTTCCGGCGTCTCCCGGGCCGATTTTTTTTGAGCCTTGGCAACTCCACGCTTCCAAAGCCACTTTTCGGCTTCTTCCAGGCTTCCGCCCGACTGCTCGATCGCCCTCTTGCAGTCCATGACTCCCGCCCCGGTCTTCTCCCGAAGCTCTTTAATTTGCTCCAGCCCGATCGGTTCTTTCATGTTTCCGCCACCCCTTCCCGGCTGCCTCGGCGCCGGACGCAATTCCCTGTCAAAGCCCCTACGTCAACGCGGCACCCGCGAACGGCACGTGGGATGGCACCTGCGAAGCCTGTTCTTCGCCGGAAGCCGCCTCGTCCACAGGAAGGGCGGGGCTCCATCCCAGCCTCGTCTTCCCCTCGATGATCGACTGGTTGAGCTCCCGAAGAATCAGGCGAACCGAACGGATGGAGTCATCGTTGGCTGGAATCGGGTAGTCGATCGCTTCGGGATCGGCGTTCGTATCCACGATCGCCACGATGGGAATTCGCAGCTTCCTGGCTTCGGAGACAGCAATCGCCTCCCGCACGACATCCACCACGATCAACGCTTCAGGACTTTTCTCCATTCCCCGGATTCCCCAGAGATGCCGACGAAGCTTCCCGTACTCCCGACGGAGAACAGCAACCTCCTTTTTCGGCATCCGATCCATCAGGCCTTTTTCCTCAAGATGGTCGATCCACCGCATCCGCTCCACCGATTTTCGGATGGTAACCAAGTTGGTGAGCGTGCCGCCAAGCCAGCGGTGGCTGACGTAAAAAGATTCGCTGGCCGCCGCGCACTCCTCGACGTTCGGCGCCGCTTGTCGTTTGCAACCGACAAAAAGCACCTTACCGCCCTCTCCCGACAGCTTTTCCAGAAAGCGTGATGCGTTTTCCAACTGCTGCCTCGTCTTCTCCGGATCGATCCAATGGATCCCGCCTCGTGATCCGGCGAGATACCGCTTCATCCGAGGATGCCACTTGTCGGTTCGATGTCCGAAGTGCACTCCGGCCTCAACCAATGCCTTTACGTCGACCATCTCCTATCCTTGCTTTGCTGTGCGGGCTTTTCCGTTAAATTCCACTTCGTGCACGGGCATGTCGCGCCTGCTGCCGTAGTCTGCTGTAAAACCGTTCGCAAATCATAGAGGGCAGGCCCCTTTTCCGCCCGGCCCCAAACATCCGCCATCCCAATTCGCCACCCCGCACTGCCCGTCTTTCTTCTGCGGCTCTATTTTGCGGCTCTACCTGCTGGTTTCCGTGCGAAATATCAACACTACGCGCTGGTGCCGGTTGCCGCCAAGCCAAATCGCAAGAATACGCGCTTTCTCCGGAAGAAACCGGCTTGCGTTCTTCTCTTTCGAGGAATGAAATTGACAGAACGCAACGGGAAGGCTAGCAGGAACTGAACTTCCCATGAAGAAAGCGACCTTGCCCGCCCCGAGGCCCCTGTCCGCCCTTGTCGCTTCCCTGGCCGCCGGTCTGCTCTTGACGTTCTGCACGGGCTTCCCCGCGGAAGCTGCTTCGGAAAAGACATCGTACCCTTGGCACAAGAGCATCGTCACGACCGTGTTCTGGATTGGACAGGGAAGGACTCCCATTAGTGCGGCCACGAATGTCGCAAGCGCTTGGGACGTCCACTGGACTCGAAATTATGGCGGACTCGATGATCCAAGCCGCCGCGTCGGTTTCCTGCCACGACGCTTCGCCGCCACTCTGAATCCCTTCTACGTCGCATTGCCTTTTAACGACGTGGCCTATCCGGATCTCGCCCGGCGATGGATCCCCTGGTACCGCGAACCCTCCCGCGGCAATCGCTATGTCTCTCAGTGCAAAGGTCGCTGGGTGCAAATCCGACACAAAGGGAAAGTCGCCTATGCACAGTGGGAAGATGTCGGGCCGTTGCGCGCCGACTTTCCTTCCTACATCTTCGGCTCCGATCGACCCCATCTCTACAACGGAGCAGGACTCGATGTCTCGCCCGCGGTGCGGGATCTTCTCGGCTTGCATGGTCTAGACCTTACGGATTGGCGATTTGTCTCCGAGGAGGAGGTTCCGACCGGCCCGTGGATGAAATACGGAGAGCAAGCCATTCTTCTTCGCGCAATCTTGAACGAGGAGCGAAGGGCGGCGCAATCTTCCGGGTTATTCGCGCCGGCGCTCTTCCCCGCGAAGCGGTGATCCGGCCCTTTCCGCCTTCCACATCCGTTGCGGGTTCGAGATTGGATTCCGGATAAAACCGTGCTACGGTGACGACCTTTCTCGCCTGCGTGCGGCGCAAGGGGAACGAGCCGAAAGAGAGCCCGCAAGCCCTGATGTAGCCCACCAGAACGGATACACGAGCGATGATGAATCTCGTCTATTTTGACCTCGAAACCCAGAAGGGGGCAAACGAAGTCGGAGGATGGCGCAACAAGAGCGCCATGCGCATGTCTCTGGGCGTGACCTACGGAACCGCTCGGCAGGGTTATCGGATTTATTTGGAAGGGGAAGTCGAAGCTCTTCTCCAGGAACTGCGAAGCGCAGACCTGATCGTCGGCTTTAACATCCTTGGTTTCGATTTTCCTGTTTTGGAGGCCTATACGGTGTTCGACCTCCGAGACTTGCCCGCGTTGGATCTTCTCCGGGACGTAGAAGCCCAGACCGGGAGACGCATGAGCCTGGAGAGTCTCGCTCGCGCTACCCTAGGCATCGGCAAGACAGCGGAAGGAGTGCAGGCTCTTCGCTGGTGGAAAGAGGGCAAGCTCCTCCAGATTGCCGAATATTGTTGCTACGATGTCAAGGTCACCCGCTTGCTCCACGAGCATGGAGTCCGCCACGGAGAAATCTCCTATTTCAACGAACAAACTCAGCGTAAGGAGTCCCTTTCCGTCCCCTGGAAGCCTTCCTGAGACAACAACGACTCGGCATGGAAAGGATCACGCAGCAAAAACTTGCGATCGCCGCCGTACTCGAGGCTGCCGAAAGCCCGCTCACCCCGCCGGAAATTCTCTCCCGGGCAGCAAAGGCCGTACCGCACCTCGGTGTGGCGACCGTCTACCGGGCTTTGCGGGCTCTGCGTAAAGACAGAAAGATCGTCATCGTCGAGATTCCCGGCGAACCCCCCAGGTACGAAACCGCAGCCCGAGGCCACCACCATCACTTCTTCTGCAACGGCTGCCGCAAGGTCTTCGAGGTTCCGGACTGTGCTGCACAATTAGCCGAGCTGGCCCCGCCAAACTTTCAAGTCCTGGATCACGAGATCATCTTGTATGGAAAATGCCCCGAGTGCCAAGAGGAGCAATAACTCTTCTCGCCGGAAGAAACCGCCTACTCCCGGGGTATTTGCGGCATGGCGAGCTTCCGCAAATCCGCCAAGCGCAAGCCGAGCGCCTCGGCAGCCTGCCGCTCATCGCCCCCCTGCTTCCTCTTGATCCTCTGGACGAGACGACCCACGAGCTTTTGGATTAAATCGGTCGCGCCGTTTTGCAACACGAGGTCGCCTAAAATCTGCACCGTCTCCTCGAGCGCACGTTCTTCCGCCGAGCGCCGCCCCTCGGAATGGGTGGAAAGTTCCTCCTGCATTTCCTCCGGGAGGTTGCTTATCTCAATGGTGCTGCTGGCCGCCAAGACCATGGCGCGCTGAATGACGTTTTCGAGCTCCCGGATATTGCCTGGCCAAGAATAGGCCTGCAGCAGCTGCATTGCATCCGGTGCAATTCGTACCGCAGCCTGGGGAAGATAGCGCCGATGCTTCTGGAGGAAGTGCGCCGTAAGATCAGGAATATCCTCGGCCCGGTCCCTCAGCGGAGGCAAGGAAACCCGAACGACGTTCAGGCGATAAAAAAGGTCGGCGCGAAACTCCCGGCGTTGCACCGCTGCAGCCAGATCCTTGTTGGTCGCCGCGATGACGCGGACATCCGTTCGGATCGACTCGTTGCTCCCCAACCGAGAAACCTCGCCTTCCTGAAGGACCCGCAAGATCTTGCTCTGGGTCGCCAGGGGCATTTCCCCGATCTCGTCCAGGAAAATCGTCCCGCCGTCGCCCTGTTCAAACTTTCCAATGCGTTGAGCCATGGCCCCGGTAAACGAACCCCGCTCATGTCCAAACAACTCGCTTTCCAGGAGATTCTCCGGAATCGCAGCGCAATTGATCGCAATGAAAGGCTTATTGGCTCGCATGCTGTGCTGGTAGATCGCGCGGGCGATCAACTCCTTCCCGGTTCCGCTCTCCCCGGTGATCAGCACGGTCGCATTGGTCTTTGCCACCTGGCCGACCAGCTTGTAGACCTTCTGCATCCGGACGCAGTCTCCGACGAGCGCCAACCCCTGCCGATCGGCCGTACCCGCCGTTGTCTGACCCTCTTCCTGAGCAAGACGAGCGGCCTCCAACAATCGCTCGATCAGGTGCCGGAGATCGGGAATGTCGAACGGCTTCAGGATATAGTCGTAGGCACCCAACTTCATCGCTTCGATGGCGGTATGGGATGTGCCGTAGGCGGTCATCATCAGGACGATGAGCTTCGGCGCAATGCGCTTCATCTCCCGGAGCGTCTCCAAGCCATTCTTGCCGCCCATCCGGATATCCATGATGACGACTTCGGCGGGCTGCTTCCGGAGCAGTTCGATGGCCGCCTCACCCGATTGAGCAGCCCGCACATCGATCGGCAGATCTTCCAGCAACCTCTGGAATGAGTAGTGGACGTCCTGCTCATCGTCTACGACGAGAATGGAACGCCGGAGGACGGGCTTTTGCTCCTTCGTCGCTGATGGATCCGTCTGTTTAGCTATGGTCACGCACTAGAAAAATGGAGCCCTTTGCCGTCGGAGCCAAGAGCAAAATCCGCTTTTGCCCGCTCCATCTCGGTTGCTCTTCGAGAATCACCTGCGCATTTGCCAAAGATCGAAGCCCTCTGTATTGTCAGCCTCATGGACTTCGCATGCGCCGCCCGGCGGCTTCAAAGTGGACGGTTGGCCCTTGTCCTCGGTTGGATGGTTCCCCTGCTTTTTTCCGCAGCGGCCTTCGCTGGATCTGCCAATTGGACGACGGATTATCCCAAGGCTCTCAAGGAAGCCAAAGCCCAAAAGAAGCTGGTGCTGGCAAACTTTACCGGTTCCGACTGGTGCCCGTGGTGCCAAAAGCTCCAGCGCGAAGTGTTTTCGACCCCGGAGTTTCAGCAGTACGCCAAGGAACATCTCGTGCTGCTTGAGCTCGATTTCCCTCAACGCAAACCGCAAACGGAGGCTTTGAAGCAACAGAACAAAGAGCTCGCGGACCGATACCACGTCGACGCCTTCCCGACCATCCTGCTGCTGGATCCCGAAGGGCAAGAGGTCGCCTCCATGGGTTACATGCCAGGCGGAGCCAAGCCGTTCTTGGACAAAGTCGAGCAGCTTCGTCAGAAAGCAACTTCCGGAGGTTGACCTGCGTATCTCACCAAGTGCATAGCCGAGGCACGGCCAATGGGTTCCCGCGCTCTCGGAGACGAAGCGCGCCTGAATCGCGACCTTACCCGGAGCCGAAAGAAAATCTTTCCTGAAGTCGCTCCCAAGTCTAGCATTCGCACACAACTGCTTCCTTACATCCAACGAATATGAAACGAACATGGTCCACAGGCGCGAAGGCACTCTCGGTGAGTGCACTGGCTCTCTTTCTCTCCTCCCCATTGCATGCCCAGGATTCTTCGTCCTCCTCCCAGGAAGCCGAGTCCCAGGCCGCCACGCCGGAGAACCATCATCATCACCACCCAATGCACCGGCAGGTGCGGGAAAATCATGAGAAGATGCGGCGTCTCATGGAGCGCCAAGACGCCGAGTTGCGGCGTCTGACGGAAGAAATGAACCAGGCTCCTTCCGACAAGAAGCTCGATCGGGCCTGCGCCGTGATCAACAAGCTCGTCGAACAGCGGAAGGAAATGCACGACGCAATGGAAGGCATGCATCAAAAGTGGATGCATCAGATGGGTGAAGGGAAATAGGTTTCGTCCCGCTACTCGGCTTCAAAGACGATACGCAGCCTGGATTTCAAGGGGTCGCATTTGACCGGCGGATGGAGCAACCTCCCCTGGATATTCGGGCTCTCATAGCGTTCTTGTCGCTTGCAGTCCGGGTGACCGGCAGCGCGCGTTCGTTTTCTTTCGAACGTCGTCCTCTTCCCCCTCCTTTCGCATGAGCCCTTTCCTCCACCGACGAGCCTTCCGTCCGTCGACATCTGCCTGGGGCCGCGCCGTACGGCTTGGTCTAGCCGGAGCCTTTTTCGGCACAATGTTCGCCCAATTGCGCCCGGCAGCGGCACAGCCCGTTGCCTCGCCAGTGCTCGCTCGGCCTAGTTCCGCACAACAGCGGCAGATTCAACAGATGCAAGAACGTTTGCGGAAGATGACCCGCGAGCAAGACGACGAACTGGAGCACCTCCTAGGCGAATTGAACGGGGCTTCCCGCGACAAGAAGATTGATCTTTTGACCCGGATCGTGACCCGCCTGATCGAACAGAGGAAGGCCTTTCACCAGGAGAGTGAAGCCGTGCGTCTAAGGATTCTCGATATGCAGAATCCGCCCGCCCCCCTGCCTCGAGCCATGGCTCCTCCACCCCCTCCTGCGCGCGCCATCGAGAAGTCGGACTCCTCGGAAAACCCGCCGGCGGCTTCCGAACAAGGTTATTTGCCCCAGCAGCAGTAACACGCGAGTCCGCACCCAAGATCGCCGCCGGTCAGCGTCCACCACCCCAGCCGACCTCTCTCACAAACTTCGTGCCCGAGGCGGGGCGCAGGTTTTCCCCTGGAGTTGGTTGACGACATACTGCACGAAGACAAACCAAGTCCTAACGAGGCAGAACGGCCCATTTCGCAAGCCGCAGGAGAACGCTTGGGGACAGGCAGGCTAAGTTTCGGCGTCGACTTCCTCGACAATATCCTGGTTGAGAAACTCCGCGTAGGCCGGCGGCGGAGTTCTCTCCCGCTTCAGCAGGCGGTAGCCCGCCCAGACGAAAGCTCCCACAACGCCGATCACGAGGGCCAGCAGGAACAATCCTGCAACCAACCCGGCCCGTTCCGCTTGGGTTCCGACCGGCGCAGAAATCGCTTCGGGAGTTAGGAGCGTGTTCAGCACAACCTGCTCTCGCTTTCCAATATCTCGTATTGCCGCCCCGACCGCTTTCTTCGCCGCTCGATCCCGGCCAACGCGTCGCCGCTTCCGCTAGACATGCACCTTCTCGGCGGGTGCCTTTTCCTCCGCGGTCGGCTCCCACTGAGGGAGGAAATCCCGCTCAGCCCCTGGGACGCTATACTCGTAGGGACCGCGATAGACCGTGGGAGCCACGGGAAAGTTCCCATGTCCAAGCGGGGGAGTGGGAGTCGCCCACTCCAGAGTGGTTGCTTGCCACGGATTGTCGGATTTCACCTTCTCTCCGTATTTCGCACTCCAGAAAAAGTTGATGATAAACGGAATTTGTGCGAGTGCCAGCAGCCAGGCCGAGATCGACATCACATGGTTGAGCCAAAGGACGTGCTGCGCGTACTGCCAGCCGGCTCCCCCGTCGTACCAACGCCGGTGCATCCCGTTCATCCCCTGGATCAGCATCGGGAAGAAGATGCCGTTGAAAAAGAGGAGCGTCGGCCAGAAATGGAGCTTCCCAAGGAAGTCGTTCATCATGCGGCCCGTCACCTTCGGATACCAGTAGTAGATCCCGGCGAAGAGAGCCATGAGCGAGGTCGGCGCCATCATGTAGTGGAAGTGGCCCACGACATAGTAGGTGTCGTGAAGGACGAGGTCCGAGGAACTCCAGCCGTTCGGAAGCCCGGTCAAGCCGCCGATGGCGAAGAGAGGAAGCCAAGACAAGGCGAAGAGCATCGGCAGGTTGACGCGGATCGACGCTCCCCAAAGGGAAAGAAGAAACACCGTTCCAATGAGCACCGAGGGAATCGAGATCAGCGTGGTGAAGATCTGGAAAAAGGTCGTCACGCCTTGGCCCATGCCCGTCATGTACATGTGATGCGCCCAGACGACCATCCCGATCAATCCGATGGCGATCTCGGAGTAGACGATCGCCCGGTAGCTCCAGAGTGGCCTGCGGGTATTGTTCGTCCAAATCTCCGCAATGATGCCCATGGTGGGGAGGATCTGGACGTAGACCTCGGGATGCCCGAGAAACCAGAAGAGATGTTGCCAAAGGAGCGGAGCGCCGCCTCCGCTGACCGCCACCCGCTGTCCTCCAACGATCAGGCCGTCGGGGGAAAAGAAGCTCGTTCCGGCGAGCCGATCCATGAGCTGCATGACGGCGGCAGACTCGAGCGGCGGAAAGGCCAGGAGCATGAGGAAAGCGGTAACAAGTTCAGACCAGACGAAGATCGGGAGCCGCATCCAGCCCAGCCCCGGCGCCCGGAGCTGGAAGATGGTCGTGATCATGTTGATGGTCCCCAGCAGCGAACCGGTGATGTTGAAGGCCATCCCGAGCAGCCAGAGGGTCTGACCGTTGAGAACCGGGTGAAATCCCGGACCGGAGTCGGCAAGATCCGCCAGCGGAGGATAGGAGGTCCATCCCGACTTTGCCGCACCTCCCGGCACAAAAAAGCTCGCGACCATAATGACGACACCCACGAAGAAGCACCAGAAGCTCGCCATGTTGAGCCGAGGGAAGGCCATGTCGGGAGCGCCCAGCTTGAGAGGAACGATGTAGTTGCCGAACCCCGCAAAAAGCGCGGGCACGAGCGCCATGAAGATCATGATGGTCCCATGGATCGCCCCGAATGAGTTATACAACTGCGGCGTCATGACTCCGCCCGGAGCCATGTTCGATCCGAAGACCTGCTGCATCAGGTGCGCAAAAATGGGCACGGGCTTTCCAGGATAGGAGAGCTGCCAGCGCATGAAAATCATGAGGACGAACCCGAAGAGACCCATCAGCAGCGAGGTCACCATGTACTGGATACCGATCACCTTGTGATCAACGGAGAAGACCCACCGTTTCCACCAGGGCAAAGGCTCCCCGTGCCCATGTTGCCCCGGTTCCACAGGATTTTCGGTCATATGGCTGTCCATCCCTCTTCCCCCTCCGCTTCCTAAAGATTCGTTGCGCCGGATCGAGGCGCAGCCCGCGGCCGCGCGGCGGACTGTTCCCTTCCCTCTTTTCCCGTACCTGTATCACGCTAATCCATAGCTGCTCGCAGGACTATCCTGGTGCTCTCCTCGCCGTTCACCCCGAAGAGGCCCGTGCAGATTGCCCGGGGAAGATCGGGATGGATACCCGCTTCTTGCTCATAAGGCGACGTACCAAAAAGGAACGCTGGGAGGGAACTGCCGCAAACCGCTACCGACGGCTGCTATCCGCGGGCGAGAGACGTAGGAGAGGCTTCGGTGCCGAGCGGTGGCTGTTTGCCGAACTCGCGCTCGTAGAGCTTGGCATAACGAACGAAAGTCGCCAGAGCGGTGACCGTGGCGATGTAGAGACCGGGAAATCCATCCAAAAAGCCTAAGCGGAAGACATACCCACGCAAGAAGCGCCACAGAGGTCGAAGGAGAAGGTCCCTCCATTGAAAGCCGAGACCCTTGCTTTGCCGCTCTTCGGCAAACGCCGCTGCGAAAGCGGGAATCTTTCGCACATTGTCTTCCACCGTAGGGAAAGAATAGTGGAGCAGCTCTGCGCGAATTCTTTTCACCCGACCGTCCAGGATGAGCTTGTCATGCTCGCGATTCCCCCCCCAACGCCCACGCTCACGCCGAAAAAGCCGAAGGTTGTAATCGGGATACCAATCTCCGTGAGTGATCCAGCGGTTGAGAAACCAGGTCTTGCGGCGGAAGGACGCGCCATCGAACTTTCTCTCGGCTCCGGAAAAGAACTCTTCGACCGCCTTTCGCATCTCCAGGGAGACTTCCTCATCCGCATCCAGCCCCAGGACCCAGGGCTGGATGGCGAGCCCGAGCGCCACATTCTTCTGATCCCGACGACAGGTCCAGGCGCGTTCCTCTACGCGGGCTCCAAACTCCCGCGCAATCTGCGGCGTCCGATCGGTGCAATCATTGACGACAACGATGATCTCTTCCACCCATCCGGCAACGCTTCCGAGGCTTCTTGGCAGGTTCCGCGCCTCATTGCAGGCGATCATCGCCACGGAGATCGGCAGCTTCCGTGTCCGCTCTGTTTGCATGCGTTCGCTCGTGCTTCCGATCTAGCCCGGCATGAGGCCGAAGAGGGTTCTTAGCGTGCGGGGAGGGCGGCAGGCCATGATCCGTCGAAGGAGGAACGGGTCATCCCCTACCTGGTTGATGCCCCGCTCCACCGTGCATGCCGTCCGATAGCCCGCTTCAGCCACAAGATCGCGAATCTGCGGATTCCAATCTCCATACGGGTAGGAAAAGTGGTCGATGGAACGCCCGAAAAGATCCTCCAGCTTCTTCTTGCCGTCGACGATCTCCCGGCGCGCTTCGGGAAGCGTCAACCGCACCAGGGACGGATGGCTCAGGGTATGGCCGCCGATTTCCTGACCGGCTTCTATCCATTCTTGGATCTGTGTCCGATCCATCAAGGCCGCCGGCTTTTCCCCGATTGCAGTATCCCAATCGTTCGAGCCGCCGATTCGATCGGCAATCAAGAAGACGATGGCTCGAAAACCGATCTCGCGCAAAAGGGGGAGCGCTTCCTCATGAAGACTGGCGTACCCATCGTCGAACGTCAGGCCGACGCGCCGCCGCATCGGCACGGCGGGCTCGATAAATTCCTCGAGGCTCACGGACGTCCAGCCCGCCGATTTCCATTCGCACAATTGTCTGGCCAAAAGCCAAGTGGGAAGGTAGAGGCCGCGGAAGCGCGTCCCAAACGGAGGAGAGCCAACCTTGTGATACATCAGGATCGGGGCTGCCTCGGCAAAACGTTTCCGATAGGCCCAGAGATTCGTATAAGGAGGAAGCGCGTCCGGCGATGGAAGAGGACGGGATGGGGCCATGTTCGGAAACACTCTAGATGAAGAAGGTTTCGAATCGCAAATCTCCGCTCTGTTTTGCCAGGATTTCTCCGTGGAGGACGGAGCGGCCGGATGCGAAGCACCCGGCACGATTCCGCCGACCGATGGCCCACAGGGTGCCGCGGAGAGGAACCCTCTGGTCTCGATCATCATCGTCACCAGGAATACTCGCGATCTTCTCCGCGAAGCCATCCGTTCGGTCGAAGCCAGCCGGACCTCTTTTCCAACGGAGTTGGTTCTTGTAGACAACGGATCCACGGACGGCACGGCCGAGGAGATTCCTCTCGCCTTCCCGAAGGCGGTCTACTTGCGCTCATCCCGCAACCTGGGTTTCGCCGCAGCGGTCGACCGAGCGGCGAAAAGAAGCCGGGGAAAATATCTGTTGTTGCTGAACAGTGACGCGCGTCTGGAGCCGGACGCGCTCGAACGCGCCGTCCGATGGATGGAAGCAGCTCCCCAATGCGGGGTAGCCGGAGCTCAATTACACAACGAGGACGGCAGCCTGCAGAACTCGATCGCCAACTTTCCGAGCCTCTGGACCGAGCTCGGCAATCGGTCGCTCCTCCGCCGTTTCTTTCCTGCGCGATTCCCCGGGAAGGAACGCTCCGTAGATCATCCGACGGTCGTCGATTCGGTGATCGGGGCCTGCTTCCTCACGCGCGCCGACCTTTGGCAACGGCTGCACGGAATGGACGAGGGCTTCTTTTTCTTCCTGGAAGAAACGGACTTCTGCTATCGGGCACGGCAGGCCGGTTTTCTCGTCTATCACCTTCCCGACGTTCACGTCTGGCACGGCCAAGGTCGAAGCGCGGCCGCCTCTCCCGCGGCGGCGCGAATCGAATACTGGCGATCCCGTTATCGCTACTTTGCCCTCCATGCTCCGCGATCGCACCAGATTTGTCTTCGCATCGCCCTCCCGATCCGCCTCGTCGCCGAGCTGGCCGGCGACCTTTTGATCTTTCCCTTCCAGCGAACTCGACCCCGCTTCCGGGAGCGGCTCGGTGTCCGCTGGTCTCTCTTGCTCTGGCATTTGGCAGGCAGGCCGGAACGAATGGGGCTCCCTCGTGAGTAACGCCATCCTTCAAGTCGATTCTCTGCTCAGCGGCGGAGGAACAGACGTGCAAGCGATTCTCCTGGCTGTCGGGCTGAAGCGTCTGGGATGCTCGGTCGCCTTGGCCGGGCCGCCCGGAGGACCTCTGTCGCATGAGGTCGAAAAGCGAGGGATCAAGATTCTTCCCCTCCCACGCGATAAGACGGGTCTCGTGCTCGCTCTTGCGAGATGGATCCGTCGCGGCGGCTTCTCTGTCATCCACGCGCATCATGGCCGGGACTATTGGCCCACCATCCTGGCTGCGCGTCTGGCCGGAGGCCGGGCTTCCGCTCTCCTCACGCGCCACATGGCGAAAAGCCCAAGCTCCTGGCCGAGCCAACGATTTCTCCTGAATGCCTCGAGCGGCATGATTGCGGTATCGCAATTTGTCTATCGCGTATTGACGGTAGGCGACTATGAGCCGGATTCGACCGAATGGGAGCGCCGCGCCCGCCCGCCGATAAAAGGAGATCTCTCCAAGATCCACATGATCCCGCCTGGGATCGAGGTCGAGCGATTCGTACCGAGGGAAGAGACCGGGGAAAGGCTTTCCTGGGGATTTGGACCCGAGCATCGGATCTTTGCCCTGGTCGGAGGCTGCTCTTTTCCCTATGGCAAAGGGCAAGAGGTCTTTCTGCAAGCTGCCGCCCTCGTGCATGCGCGTCTGCCACAGACCCGCTTCCTCCTCTTGGGCAGCGGCAACATGCAGGGCTATCTCGCGGAGAAAGTGCGGACCCTGGGACTGCAGGGGAAGGTCCTTCTCCTCCCCCATTGCGACCGAATGCCGGAATTCCTGAATGCGATCGACTGCCTGGTGCGGCCCGGCGTAGGAACCGAGGCCCTAGGACTGGCGATCCTGGAGGCATTGGCGTGCGGCAAGCCCGTGATCGCCGGGGCGATCGACGGGATCCCCGAAGCCTTTGTTTCCGAAGGCTGCGGCAAGCTCTTGGACCAGTCTACGCCTGAAACGCTTGCCTCGGCCATGGAGGAGATCGCCCGGCGGGAGTCCCTTGCCCTCGCCGAGCGCCTGGCTCTTCACGAGCAGGTCGCCCAACGGTTTTCGTCCGAAATCCTGGCGGAACGGACCCTCGCGCTCTACCGCCGGCTTGCCTCTTGAACGATTCGACGGGACGGCTTTCCAAAAAAGAGACCGTTTACTGGGTAATGGCCTCGTCGGCTAAGAGCCACACGGTGATCGTCTGATTATGATGACCGATGGTTCCCGCAACCGTCGTGCCGGTTTCCCCGTATGTGGATGCCCCAACGACCGCGACGTGCTCCCCCAATTCTTCGCGAATCGCCCGCACCTCGTCCGTCCCGGAGCCCAAGCAGAGCGCCTGCTGATGACAAAGAATGCAATTAAAGACGACGACCGCCGCTACTCTTTTCGGGCTTCCCGCGTCGGCCAGCGCCCGCCGGACTGCCAAGCGAACCGATTCGACACGGCTCGACGCATCCGCCTCCAGCAGGGTCAATCCACTGCCCTTGGGAATGGCGGAAAAGAAGACAATGGAGCCGTCCTCCTGAATTAGGGCCGGGCTGCGAACCTGCCAATAGCCTGCCGTAACCTCGATGATCCCCATCGGATTGCTGCTGAAGCGCTGCTGCGCCTCCCTCCAACTGGAGGCGCCGATCAGCTCCGCATAAACATCGGCCGCCGGACGGTGGTTCAGGGTTTTGACCACCCTGCCCTCGCTCTCGGTGACGAAGGCTCCCTTGGCGTCCATCGGACGAAAGGCGTTGGCCATGCCGACTCCATTCTTCAGCGTCGTGGCGATGCCCAAAAGAGAGAGCCCTCCCTTGTCGATCACCCCATCCCCGTGGGCATAGGTTTCCGTGATCCGATCGAGATAGAGTCGGTCGGCTGCCGTCCCTCCCACGACACGGGCCCCTCGACCCACCGCCCGAGAGATGCCCCGCAAGACGGCTTCCTCCGTTCCTACACTCGAATGGCCGACGAGCAGAGTAAATGGATTGGCTTGCAGCATCTGCGAAGCGCGCTTGCCGGTAAAGCCGATGTAGAGCAACTCGGGACTGAAATCAGCCCCGTCGAAAGCCTGTCGCGTCAACTCCTGCGCCCTCTCCTCCTCTTGCCCGTCGATCTTCCCCATCACCACGCAGGGAGCGAGCACATCCCCGCGCTGCTCGATCGCCAGAAGCAGAATTCCCTCCGTAGAAAGGTTCCCCTGCTCGCCATTGAAATGGCCGGCACAGGACAATCCCCAGGAATGACCGCCCAAGACACTCTGGATTTCCTTGGCAATCTCGCCCTGGTCCAGCGAACTTGCCGCAAAGAGGAGCGTCAACGTCGGGCTCTGAACTCCCTGTCGCCGCAACTTCTCCAACGCTTCCTGCACGTCCGCCCCGTAGGCCACGGTCGTGCGGACGTAACGGGCCGAATCCATTTCCTGGTACATTAAGCCACTCCTCGTTATCTCGGTTTGTGTGAAGGGGATGTCCGGTCTCCGGACTCAGGCTCGACCGCTGTCGCGAAGTAAACTCGATCACCGATCGTTCTTTTCCTACGGACCGAGCGCATAGCCCAAGCCTACCACCACGTTGTTGCTCAGCATATGGCCCGCTACGACCTCACCGGAAGGATAGGAATATGAAACGGATCCTGTCCACCCAAAGAAGGACTCGAAGCGCAAGGACCAGCGCGCGTCGATATGATAGCGCATGCCGACATCGACGAGCAAGACAGGCACAATGGCAACCGAGGATGCCTCGGTCCGACTCTCCGACGTGAGAAAGCCTGCGCCGGCTCCGAACCCGAGAATCGGCTCCCAGGCTCCCATCCGATAGCCGACCGTGCCAAAAAGGACGGTAAATCCGCCGCTCAGCGCATCGGCACGGCCCCGATCACCGATCTGGGTCGAAATTCTTTGCACGTTATAGGCGCCGGTCAACTCGAGGGTGAAGCTGAAGTGGCCCATCTTCCGAGGGTCATACCAGTAGTATCCGCCGGTCGGGGAAAGGATGGTTGTGGCATCGTCTTCGGAACGAACCGGAGCCCCGGAAGCAGGGACAAATCCAGAAGAGAAGCGATTCCACTGGGGCCCGACAAATCCAGCGACGAACCACGAGTTTCCTTGGTCGCCTCGGGATCCCTGCGCGGCTGATTCCTGGGTCAAAATCACTCCTTCCCCTCCCTCTCCGTTCCAACAGAGAGCGCCATTCGCTCCGACCGCAGAAACAGCAGCCCACAAAAGCAGGCGTTTGCAGAATCTCCCCGACCAATCGAGTAGACGCCCTACGCTCCGCCTTGCGCCGAAAAGACGCTCCATTCTGCTCTCGTCCGGAGCATTCCGCGGGCCAACGGCGGTTTCCTTCCCGCTTTCGCTCTCCGGCGGGAGCGCCTCCGCGTCCGGATGGCGGACGGAGGCTGTCTCAAGAAAAGACAGTCGCTCTGCGCTCCGGCAAGGAGCCTGCCACTTGATTCTGTTTCAAAGACCTCTCTCAGAGCCGAGAATCCCTTTGGGGGGCCGGCGATGCCTTCCCCTGGGTCTCCGCAAGAAAGAGGCGGGCTGCCTCCCGAATCAGTGGGGCAAGATCTGCCTTGGGCTCCGCAAAACGGGGCCGAAACCAGGGGAAGAGGCCGACCAGGTCGTGAAAAACCAGGATCTGACCGTCGCACGCCGAGCCTGAGCCGATCCCGATCGTAGGAATCCGCAGACACCGGGTAATTTCCGCCGTCAGCCCCGCATCTGCCGCTTCCACGACGACGCTGAATGCTCCTGCTTCTTCCACCGCACGCGCATCCGCGAGAATCCGTTCCCTCTCCTCCGACTGACGACCGACCTTGCGGAACCTCCTGCCTGCACTCTGAGGCAGGAGTCCGATGTGGGCCATCACCGCAATTCCGGCTCCGACGAGCGTCCGAATCGCATCGCTCGCCTCTACTCCTCCCTCAAGCTTCACCGCTTCGGCTCCGGCTTGCACCAGGGCCTTCCCGGTGACGAGGGCTTCGGCCGGAGTCCGATAGGTTCCGGAAGGAAAATCGGCAATAACCAGAGCCCGCGGCTTCGCCCGCGCCACGGCGGCAAGATGCGGAAGGAACTCCTCGAGCCGAAGGGAGGTGGTGTCCGCATAGCCCAAGACAACCATCGCCAGCGAATCCCCGACCAGGAGAATCGGAATCCCCGCTTCATCGAGCAGCCGGGCCGTCGGAAAATCGTAGGCGGTCAGCGCAGCAATCTTCTGGGCAGCGTCCTTTCTGCTTCGAACCCATTCAGGAGTGATCTTGGATAAGTCGGTCATAAAGCTCCTTTACCGTGCGGGAGAAACCTGAAAGGCGGAGGTGCGGGTTGATTTCCGCAAGCGGACCCAGCACAAAACCCCGGCTGATCAGCCGTGGATGCGGCAAGGTCAATTCGGGAGAGTGTCGAACCAGATCTCCGCAATAGAGGAGATCCAGATCGATCGGGCGAGGCGAGTTCCTCTGCCGCTTTTCGGCAGGCAATCGGCCCGCTCTTCTCTCGAAGGCCAGCAAAGAAGCCAGAAGATCCTCGGGAGAACCATCCCAGTCGATCTCGGCAACCGCGTTCAAGAACTCGCCGGAATCCGGAGGGCAGTCGACCGGTTCGCTTTTCCAGAGCGAGGAGCGGAGGAACCGACCGCTCTTTGAGAGATTTCGAAGGAAGGAAAAGGCCTCTTCCATCCTGGCTTCCCGCTCTCCCAGATTGGACCCTAGGGCAATTCCTGCGCGCATGGCGATCATCCGGCCCCCGAACTGCGTCCCGTTTCCTGCCAGAGCATCACTCTCCAAGGCTTGCGAATTTTTTCATCTTGGGCAAGCTGCTCCGGATGGGAATCTTCGTTTTCTCCTCCGATTCCCACCCATACTCAGACTGCCTGTCGCACCAGCGTTCCCCTGCGGCTTGCAAAAGGGACTCGGCTGCGAGAGGGGTGACGTGAACGAGATTAAATCCATCCTGCGCGCCAGCAAGAGAGAGCTCGAGGAAACGCTGCGTCGGGCGGAAGAAACCTTTCCCGCTCTGGAGAAGGTTGCCGTCCTTTGCGTCCAGTGCCTGCGACAAGGAGGGACCATCTTTACGGCGGGTAACGGCGGCAGCGCGGCGGACGCACTCCATCTCGCCGAAGAACTCGTGGGTCGTTACCGCACGACCCGCGATCCTCTCCCCGCCGTCTCGCTCTGCGCCGATCCGACGGCGCTGACTTGCATCGCGAATGATTTCGGCTTTTCCGAGATCTTCTCCCGACCGTTGTCTGCCCTCGCCCGGCCTGGAGATCTCTTTCTCGGTTTTTCGACCAGCGGCTCTTCCGCCAATATCCTTTCGGCACTGCGCCTGGCGAGAAGTCGCTCGATCCGCTCGGCTGCTTTTCTCGGAAAGGACGGGGGTCAGGCCGCTCCGGAGGCGGATGTCTCCTGGATCGTTCCGAGCCACTCCACGGCACGGATCCAGGAACTCCATACCTGGGGTTTGCACGTCATCCTCGAGTGCGTGGAAAAGGCGATGGGCAACCAAGAGGAGCCATGGAGATCCAAAGCCAGTCCGGAAAGCAGGGAAGGCGACTGACGGCGCGAGCAACCCGCAGGGCGGTGGTGGCTGGGGTCGGAATCGAACCGACGACACGCGGATTTTCAGTCCGCTGCTCTACCGACTGAGCTACCCAGCCATCTCTCCGCCCTTTGTCGGCGGAAGCTGCATTCTCTCGCGAAGGAGAAGAAAGTCAACGCTCTGCCTCCCCTTCATGCCCGCTAGGCGATGCGTGGAGCGCCCAGAAGATTGGAGATCGTAGCGAATTCAAATCCCCGCTCCAAAAGTCCATCGAAAATCCGTCCCACCACTTCGGCGGTCTGCAGGTGGAGATCGTGCATGAGCACGATCGATCCTGGATGAGTCTGCGTTAAAACAGTCCCCAAAATTCGCTCCGTTCCCGGCCGCGCCCAGTCACGTGTGTCGACGCTCCACAAGACCACGCCCAGCCCCTCTTGCGCAGCGAGCGGAGCTTGGACTGGATGGAAGGAACCGTAGGGCGGTCTCATCCAGCAAGGCCGAAACTTGGTGGCCTGCTCGATTGCCTCCTGTGTCTTCTGGAGTTGCGCCAGAACTTGTGGAGCGGGCATTCGTCCGAGTTGGGGATGCGTGTACGAATGGTTGCCGATCTCATGCCCTTCCTCCCGAACGCGACGAGCCAAAGAGGGGGCTGCCGTTACGCGTTGCCCGATCATAAAGAAGGTCGCGGAGAGATGCCGTTCTCGAAGAGCGGCCAGCACCTTTTCCGTCACCCCTGGGGTCGGACCGTCGTCAAAGGTGACGGCGACCCTTCGGCCGAGCCCCGGGCCATGATTGAAAAAGTGAATACCGCCCGCCCCCTGCCCGGCGATCGCGGTGGCGCGCCGGATGCTTTCGGCTCCGGGCCGGCCGGCGCTCTGCCCGGTCTGAGCAGCCCGACTCAGCGCCGGGGCGGCCATGCCGGCGCTCAAAAGGCCCAGTTTTTGCAAGAAAACGCGGCGAGAAATATCCATAGGTAAAGCAGGTGCTGAAAGCGACCGTAACAGGTCCCATCCCTCCTTGGCAATCCCGCTCTCCCCCGCCCGTTTCTCGCTGCCATTTCTCGCAAATTTCGTGGCCGAGGCGCCGCAAATGGGCTTGGATGCGAGGCGCGGCGCAGGTTTTCCCCCGGAGCTGTATGAGGACAACCTGCAAGGAGGGAAAACCAAGACCAACGAAGCAGACGAGCCCATTTTGCAAGCCGCAGGAGAAAGCTTGCGAGAAATGGCGGCCAGGACTGGAGCCTTGCCCGTCGCAACGAGTCTTGGTAGGTTGCAAGCCACGTTACGACAGGAAAACGACACCAAGTCGGATGCCGCCTAGAGAGCGAAATGAGGCAAAACGGTGACAGAACAAAAAAATACCAGCGGCCTGGAAGGAATCACTGCGGGAGAGACTGCTTTAAGCACGGTCGGCAAGGAAGGACTCGACCTAACCTACCGGGGCTATTCCATTCGTGATCTGGCTTCGTCGTCTTCCTTCGAGGAAGTCCTCTACCTTCTGGTCTACGGAGTTCTGCCGAGTCGGCCGGAGCTGGACCGCTACCGCAATCTGCTGATCTCCCTCCGAGACCTGCCGCCGGCGCTGAAGACTATACTGGAGCAGCTTCCTCCCACGGCCAATCCCGTGGACATTCTCCGCACAGGCTGCTCCGCCTTGGGGACCATGGAGCCGGAAGGGGAAGACCGCGATGCTCACGCCATCGCCGGTCGGCTCTGCGCCTGTTTCCCTTCCATGCTGCTCTATTGGCACCAATTCCATCGGGACGGGAGGCGGATCGAGACGAGGGCCGAAGAGCATAGAACGGTTGCCGATCAGTTTCTCTACCTATTACGAGGAGAAGCTCCTTCGCCACTGCATGTCCGAGCACTCGATGCGGCGCTCATTCTTCACGCCGAGCACGAGTTCAATGCGTCGACCTTTACCTGCCGCGTGATCGTTTCCACCCTTTCGGATTTCTATTCCGGCATCACCGGAGGAATCGGGGCGTTGCGCGGGCCTTTGCATGGGGGGGCGGACGAGGCGGCGATGATGCTCCTGGAACGCTTTTCCACGCCGGACGAGGCGGAAGCCGGCATCCGGAAGATGCTCGAGAAGAAAGAAAAAGCCATGGGCTTCGGCCACCGCGTCTATAAAAAAGGAGATCCCCGGGCGCCGATCCTAAAAGCCCTGGCCAAGCAGCTCGCGCAAGAGGCGGGCGACCGGTCGCTATTCCCGGTCGCAGAGCGAATCGAAAACCTTCTTCTTTCGGAGAAGGGTCTCTATCCCAATGTGGATTTCTATAGTGCCGTCGTTTACCACTTCCTCGACATTCCCACCTTTTTCTTCACCCCGCTCTTCGTGATTGCCCGAACTTCCGGATGGGCCGCCCATATCCTCGAGCAGCGAGCGAACAATCGCCTGATTCGGCCCTTGGCTACCTATATCGGCCCGGCGCCTCGACCGTTTCCGAAGATCGACGAGCGAGGATAGCGGTCGTTCGGATCCGAGGAAGCCTCTTCGCCCCCGTCAAACGGGACTCGGGTGCGAACTTCATGAGACATGCAGGTTAATCCGTTCTGGCCAACTTTCGTCGTCGATCCGCGCAAAATCGACCCGGCATGGCGGCCTCTTTTTTCCGAAGTCCTCCAACGAATCTTAAGCGAATTCGACCACCGCTTCCCAAGGACGGAAAACTCATGGCCGCCCGGCGGCAATTGGCGGGAGCACCAGCCGCTTCTTCTGGCCGGTTCGAACGCTTCCGGCGGAGGGATGACCACCTTGATTGGAACTCTTTTTCGGTTGATGGAGGGGAGAGCCTTTCCCTTCTATATCCGCCCCTTCCGCAATCCTCTGGCTCCGTGGAAGGCGCTGCTTCAGGCTTTTGGAATGGAGCTGTCCCTCCCCGATCGCTCCCGCGCGATCCACCGATGGCCCGAAGAACCGAGCCGGATCCAAGTCTTCGCCAACGAGATTCTCGGATCCCTGGCCACGCGGCTCGTTGACCAGGGGAGGATCCGCGACGCCAGGCTGCGCTCGGCCGTTCGCTTTTTGCGTCGCCATCCGTCCAAGGTCTTGCTCGAAGGACTCGTCCCGGAATGGGTCCAATGGCTCCGCCAAGACTATGCCAGGATCATTCCCTTCGCCGAAGAGTTGCTTTCGGAGCTTGGACTGTTGGGGGATCAGCTCCCCAATTGGCTTTGGGCGATTCACGGCTTGGCTGTTCGGACGGAGGATCGAGTCATCCAGGAAGCGTGTCGCCGTTGGATTTTCGGTGAGCCCATCGATTGGTCGCAGGCGATCCGCGCGAACCTTGCGGTCGCGCCTCGGGAGCAGGCGATGGAAGCTCTTGAGAGTGACGAAGAACTCTGCCGAAGGCATGTCGAGAATCTTCTCCGACTCAGCAAGCTTTCCAAGCCGTTCCTTCTCGCCTTTGACAACGCGGACGCTTGGGGAGCGGAGCCGGCGTTGGCCGCGTCCGCCGGGGACCTTCTCCAGGCCCTGAGCGAAGGTCCGCCGGTCTTTGTCTTGCTGGGCGCACGCCTCCCGCATTGGAACACCTCGGTTCTTCCTCACTGGTCCGAAAAGCAGCGAAGCCTTCTCTCTGCGCCTTTTTTGCTCCGCGAGATCGAGAAATCGGAAGCGGCGGAACTCCTCGAAGCACGACTTTCTCGATTGGGGCGGCGGCGATCGGCGATCTCTCCCCAGTGGCTCGAAAGCGCTTACCAGAACCGGAGTTCCTTGCCGCCACGCGCTCTGCTCCTTTCCGTTGCCGTTTCCTGGGACCAACAGCAGTCGGCCGATCCCAATCCCTCTTCGATCGGAACTCGATGGCTCTTCGACGCAAAACTCCAGTGGGAGATCTCCCGCCCGAATCTCCCTTTTGGCTGGATCGTGGAATGGGCTTTGTTGCCTCTGGAACCGCCCGCAGACTTTGCCTGGCAAAGAGAAGAGATCCGCCCCTTCACGCTCTTTTGCGCGCGAAGGAGGCAATCGGAAGCGGATCTTTTCCTCTTTCCGCAGCCTCAAGCCCGCAGAACCGACGAACGGGCCTTTCTCTCCTACCTCGAAAAGGCAACGGATGCGGCAAAGGCGGACAGCCGCTCGTTCCAGCCCTATGGGTTGGTTTTCGAACAGGAGGAGCCGCGTGCACTCCCCAGCCGGAACTGGACCGAGCAACGGTCTCCTGGCTTCTCCCTTCTCCTTCTCTCGGCCAAGGAAATGCTCGACCTGTCCGCCGCCGTCTCTCTCTTGTTTTCCTTTCGCCACGACCCAGGTCTTTCATCGATCGAAGAAGAGATCCACGAGAGGGCAAAAGGGATTCTCGCTTCCTGGCGCGCCCGACTCCCGATTCCTGACCCCGCTCCTCCGGATCGACACAGATCCGAGAGTCTCTCCTTGCCGCTCATCGAGTCGATCCGCGACTCGATCCGTGCGAAACAAGTCCTTCCCTTGACGGCGCTCCTCCAGCGCCTTCCTCGACAGGTCGACCGGGAACAGGCCCTGTCTGCGGCGGCCACCCTCTCCGAAGTCCAAATCCGAACGGGCCCGAAGGGGGAACCCCTCTTTTGCTGGCAATCGTAAGAGGGCCCATCAACCGCCTTCCTCAAGGAGAAAGTGATCCCGACGGAGTCGATTGACGGTCTCGTGGAATTCCTCTCGGGTAGGTCCTCCCAACTTTTCCATCTTTCGATAAATGGTCACGGCCCCTCTCCAATCCTGAGCCTTTTCCTTGAGCGCAGCAGCCTGAATCCCGGCTTCGATCCGCCAGCGAATCTCCGGGGCGACCCGCTTTCCTAAACCTTCTTTCGCGACGCCCAGGCGGCCATCCAGGACATCCAGGTAGACCGAGAGGGCGTCTTCTTCGCGTCCTTGCTTTTGCAAACAGACTCCCAGCTTGAAACCTGCCTCGTCCCGCTCCGCCGGATCGGCCTCCTTTTCTTTCAAGACCGCGGCAAACGCCTTTCCGGCTTCTCCATAGCTCTTTGGCGTTCCGGAACCCTCTGCGAAGAGGCAGTCCCCCTTTCGCAGCAGGGCCTCGGTTCGGATCGGTCCGGACGAGTTCTCCTCCAAGACCGCATCGAAAAGAATCATCGCATTGCCGTATTCCGCCAGCTCCTGATCGATCTTCCCTTGCAAAAGTCTAGCCTCCGCTTTCCACGCTGAACTCTCGGGGATTCGATCCAGCAGGTGGAGCGCATCCAGAAGGTCATGGCGGCCGACTGCGGCCTTCGCCGCCCAGTAGTAGGCCGAATCCGCCAAGGGGTTCTGGGGGTAGTCCTGGGCGATACGCTCAAAACCAGCCTGAGCGTCGGCATAATCTTGGGCATTGTAACAAAACTGGGCGGCCCCGAAGAGCGCCTTCGGGGCGAGGGGACCAGCCGCTTTGTTCGCAGCGAGATCCGCTAACCGCTGCCTTGCCTCGGCATCGGTCAGCCGCCCACTGTGGTTTCCGGCAAAGGCTCCCCGGTAAAGCGCTTCCGGTACCAGCGGGTCATTGGGGAATTCCTCGACTAGCCGCTCGTAATAGGCAAACGCCCTCGCATCCTCTCCTTCTTCCGCATAGAGGTCGGCGAGCTCCAGAAGGAGCTGCGGCCGGCTGGATCGCAGCCCTGGCTCTCGCAGGCCTGCTTCCAGCACCCGTTCCGCCTCCCTCGGTCGCCTGACCTCCCGAAGGAGCTCTGCCTCCAGTAACAGCAGACGAGACCGCAATGAACTCTGGGGAAAACGCTCGACAAAGATCGTTTTTGTCTTTTCGAACTCCTCAAGCCGCTTTTCCCGTGCCAAGGCGATCAGACGATTGTAGAGGCTTTCCTCCGGGAAAACGGCGGCTCCCTCCGCCAAGTGAAAACTCTCCTCGGCAGAAGCCGCGTTCCCTCGAACCAGAGCAATCTCGCCCAAGCGAAAGGCGGCATAGGGCGCCAAAACCCCGCCCCCCTTCTCGACCAGAAGAAGGGATCGCGCCGCAGCATCCCAGGCTTCATCCTCTTGATACATCCGGCCAAGCGCATAACGGATCGCCGAGCCCGACTCGGGTCCAAGCTTCCGGCGAGCGGTTTCTTCCAGGAGAGCTTCCGCCCCTTCCCTATCGCCGCTTCGACTGCGCGCCTGCGCCATGGCGAAAGCAAGCCGCGCTTCCCATTCGCGGCCGTTCCTGCCCTGCTGCATCTCGCCCAGTTTCCTTTCCGCCTCGGGAAGGAGCTGGAGAGACGCCGCACTCTCCAAATAGCGCTCGCTGATCCGGAGCCAAAGACTCCCCTTCTCCTCGAACGCAAGCGCTCTTTCCAGGGCGGCCATCGCCTTGGCGCTCTCGCCCAGCTTCTCATACGCCTCGCCCAACCCTAGATAGGTCTGCACCAGAAGCTCCCTTGGGCATCTCGCTGTCCTGGCCACCGCCTCATAGAGGGAAATCGCTTGAGCGGGATCGTCCGCTCGATGAAGCTCCGCCAGCCAAAAACGCGCCTCGCAGAGAGCGTCTTCCATCCGGTCTTCCCCTTGAATCAGTTGACCGAATCGTGCCTCCGCTTCCTCACGCCGTCCCAGGGAGAGGGCCATCCGAGCTTGGAGGAGAAGGGCTCGCGTCTGCGTCTCACCCGCAGAACCATGAGCGAGAGTTTCCAACACCGATTCCGCCTCCTGCACTTTCCCCGCGCGCCACAAGCACCAACCAAGAGCGAGCTGCGCCCTTTGCGTCAGCGGCCCTGCCGGAAGTCTGGCCAGAGAAGCACGGTAGTCCTGAATCGCTTCCGACCATCGTTGCAAAGCGCAAAGACATTCGGCTCGCCAGAAAAGAGCCTCTCCCGCCGCGGCTTTCGGCAGCCGAGCTCGGATCAGTGGAGCCAGTCGTTCCTCCGCCGCCCGGTAACGGCCAAGGAAGTAGAGCGCTTTCCCCTCGAGAAGACTCGCGCTCGAGGTGAGGGAGCTATCGGGGAAATGCTTCCGAAAGCCCTCGACCTCCTGGACGCAGCGCTCGCAAAGCCCATCCTCGAATGCGGTGAGAGCCGGCGCCAGCGCCTCCTCTTGGGCAACGGCTTCATGGAGTCCGCCGACCCAGAAAAGGAAGCCCAGGGAGATCCCAAGACGGGCTATTCCGAAGCCGCTTCTCTTGAGCGATCGTTCTCCCCTCATGCTCTCACGGCCCTCTCCTCCGCTGCCCTCGATCCTGCATCTCTCTGCTCCCGAAGAAAGCGGCCGGTCCAGCTCGCCGGCTCCTTGGCCACTTGCGCAGGCGTCCCTTGAGCGACAACCTGCCCTCCGCCCTCTCCCCCCTCGGGCCCCAGATCGATCAAGTAGTCGACGCGCTGCAGAACGCGCAGGTTGTGTTCGATGAGGATGATGGTGTTGCCCGCGTTTCTCAACAGGATTAGGACCTCCATTAGCTTTTCGATGTCCGCGAGATGGAGGCCGGTCGTGGGCTCATCGAGGATATAGAGCGTTCTTCCCGATGCCTGCCGGCCGAGCTCCGCCGCAAGCTTGACCCGTTGGGCTTCTCCACCCGATAGGTTTGTTGCCGATTGGCCGAGACAGAGATACCCGAGCCCCACCCTCGCCAGGGTATCGAGCCTGTCCCAGATGGCGGGAACCGGACGGAAAAACTCTCGGCCTTCGTCCACCGTCATTTCGAGTACCTCGGCAATGCTCTTTCCCCGGTAAGTGACTTCCAACGTTTCCTGGTTAAACCGCTTCCCGCCGCAGGACTGGCAGGGCACGTAGACAGCGGGCAGGAAACTCATTTCGACCTCGATCACCCCTTGTCCTTGGCATCGCTCGCATCGTCCTCCGGGGACATTGAAGCTGAACCGATCCGGCCCATATCCCCGCACGCGGGCGGCAGGCAGACGGGCGAAAAGCAGCCGAAGCTCTTGAAAGGCTCCGGAAAAGGTCAAGGGATTCGATCGGGGCGAGCGACCGATCGGTTCTTGATCGACGATCACCAACCGATCCACTGCTTCGGCTCCTTCGATGCGTTCATGTGCTCCCGGCTCCGTTCGCCCGCCGTGCAATCGTCGCTGCAACGCGCGGCTCAAGACGTCGTTGACGAGCGTGCTCTTCCCGGAGCCGCTCACCCCCGAGACGGCGGTCAGGCACCCCAGCGGAAAGCTCACCGTGATGTTCCGAAGATTGTTTGCCCGGGCACCGACCACGCGCAGCCACCCCGCGCCGGGCGCTCTGCTGCTGCCCCCTCCCGGGACCGCCGGCTCGCGCAGACAGGCGCCCGTGATCGAGCGGGGGAGGCTCAAAACTTCCTGGGGAGAGCCCGTGCCGAGCACGCGGCCCCCCAGCGGGCCCGCACCCGGCCCCATCTCGATGAGATAATCCGCGCCGAGGATCGTCTCCTCGTCGTGCTCCACGACCACCACCGTGTTGCCCAAATCGCGCAATTCGGCCAAGAGACCCAGCAGCCTCCGATGATCGCGCGGGTGAAGCCCTACGCTCGGCTCGTCCAGAACGTAAACCACCCCGCTCAAGCGTGCTCCCATCTGCGTCGCCAGCCGAATGCGCTGGACTTCCCCTCCCGAGAGCGTGCGCGTTTCCCGATCGAGAGTCAGGTAACCCAATCCGGCTCTTCGCAAAAATTCGAGGCGCTGGCCGAGCTCGCGAAAGATGTCGGCCGCCACCGGCTCCTTTTCCCGAGGAATCGGGATTGCTTTCAGCCAGCGCTCCGCCTCGTCGACCGAAAACAGGGTAAACTCCCGAATATTGCGCGGAGGCCAGCCGTCTGCCTGGATCGTCACCGCCAGGACTTCCGGACGCAGGCGGGCACCCCCGCACGAACGGCAGACGCTGCGAGCCAGAAAAGGGCGAAGCCTGGCGCGCAGAGCCGAAGAACGCGCCTCTTGATACATCCTCTCCAACCCGGGAAGAACCCCCTCGAATGGGCTCTTCTGCTTGCTCCTTTTGGGCGCCGGGCCACCTTCGATCCCGGATCCGTGCAGGACGACTTCCCGGAAACGTTCCGCGCACTCCTGCCAAGGCCGGCTCATCTCCTCGCCGAATTCTTGTGCCAGCCTTTCGAGCTCTTGGTGACAAACCGCTTGGAGGGCCTTGCCCAATCTACGCCATGGGGCAATCGGCATCTGCGCAAGAGGAAGCGAGGGATCCGGCACGACCGCGTCCGCATCGAAAGCGAGTTCGGTGCCCAACCCGTGACAGGCCGGGCAAGCCCCGAGGGGATTGTTGAACGAAAAATGGCGAGGGGAATAATCGGGAAATCGAAAACCCGTCTCCGGATCGAAGTGACGGTCGCTGAAAAGACGCTCGCCGGCCTCCCCCTCCGGGGTCTGGTAGAGCAGAAGGACCACGCCATCGCCCGTTTTGATCGTCAGTTCCAGGGAGTCGTGCAATCGGCTTTTTGCTTCCGACTCGCAACGAAGACGATCGACAAGGGCATCCATCGTGTACGGTCCCTTGCCGCTCAAGCTTTCCGCCTCTTCCAACTCGAGAAGATTCCCGTTCACTCGGGCCCGGACAAACCCGCGCTGCCGCATCCGCTCGACCGCCTGACGAAACTCCTTTCGCCCTCCCCCGCGGATCACCGGGGCCAACAGTTGAATCGACGTCCCGGGAGGCAGGGCCAGAATCTCGCCGATCATCTCCGGCACGGTGTATCGCCGCAGCGGCTTTCCGGTCTGCGGATGATGGGGAATGCCGAAGTGCGCAAAGAGAAGGCGCAGAAACTCATAGATGTCGGTTGCCGTGGCAACCGTCGACCGCGGACTGCTTCCCGATGTCCGTTGCTCGATGGCAATGGCTGGGGAAAGCCCCTCGATTCGGTCGACCTCCGGCTTCTCCCACGCGCCCAGGACCTGCCGGGCGTAGGTCGACAAGCTCTCGACATAGCGGCGCTGCCCCTCGGCATAGAGCGTGTCGAAGGCGAGCGACGATTTTCCCGAACCGCTCACCCCCGTGATGACAATGAGCCGATTACGCGGGAGATCGACGTCGACATTCTGCAGGTTGTGCTCTCGCGCCCCGCGTATCTGGATCCACTTTCCTGCCATTCCGATAGGGCAGCCACCACGCGCCGCCGGGATATGAATCAGCTTACCATTGCCTCTAAGCGGGTCAACTCTCCAGGGGCGTCAAGAGTTGACAGGCAGCGGCTCCCGCGCACGGGACGATCGAGAAGGGAATGCAGACTCACCGCCATTTCTCACAAGCTTTCTCCTGCGGCTTGCAACATGGGCTCGTCTGCTTCGTTGGGCTTGGTTTTCCATCCTTGCAGTATGTCGTCATACAACTCCGGTGGAAAACCAGCGCCGCGCCTCGCATCCAAGCCCACTTGCGGCGCCTCGGCTACGAAATTTGCGAGAAATGGCGGTTAACGGAGTCTCCGGCGGCCGAGACCGAATCTCTTGCCTGCGGGAAGGCCGATGCTGGAAATTCCCGATCTCCCGATCCGGCCGGGTCCCTACGCCCGGATGGGATGGGAAGCGGTAGCAACGCTTTTCGATGGACTGGAGCAGGATTTGGCGGAAGTCACTCAAAGATCGTGACGGTCTTCGCCAGAACCTCATCCAGGATGGCCGAGGGCAAGCTTTCCACCTTGCGCCCGTTGCGGGCCGTCAGATCAAGGACACGGGGCTGATCGCAGCGCACGACCCCGGTTGTCTTTGTTCCGGTCAGCGGCACAGCAAAGCCGATGCGACGGGCGAATTCGCCGCCCTTCGTGATGGGTAGAATGACCGGCAGTCGGGTTGCTCGGTTGAAATCGTCGGGCGAGACGATGAGCACCGGGCGATGCCCACGCTGTTCCCGGCCTTGCGTCGGTTCCAGATCCACCATGTACACGTCGCCGCGCCTCATATCAGCTCGTCGCCCACGGCCGGGGCATCCACCCATTCGCGTTCCTCCGCCGGCTGCGGTTGCGAATAGTCGGATGCGGCCAACAACTCGGCCATCGTGTAATGAGGCCGTGCCGCCGGCTCGATCACGAGGCGACCGTGATCGACGGACAAGCCGACCTTGGCACCGGCTTGCAGGTGCAGAATGTCGAGCAGCGCGCGGGGGACGGCCAGCATGACCGACCCGCCGACCTTACGCAGATTCGTGGTGTGCATTGGCGTCTCCCAAGAATTATATCCATATATAACTTCCGGCAGCCGATCTTTCAAGGCTTTCGTTGGCGCGCCGTCAAGGCGGCGGAACGCTTTTCGATGGACTGTGGCAGTATTTGGTGGAAGTCCCAGAGGGTCCTGCTTACCCTCCTCTCTCGATCGCCAAGGTTGAGAGAGAAGAAGCGATCGAAGCCCCTGACCCGGCGGCAATCGCGGCCTTTTGCATGCAACCGATGAAAAGGATCGTCGAGCCCGAGTGGATCGATCGACTGGATCCCGAGAGTCCCGAAGCACAACGGAGCCGACGAGAGTTGCGGCGAATGAACGCCTTGATGCGGAATTTCGACTGGTTCCGGACCCGGCTTGCCGAAGACACCTCCGGCTCATGGCAAGGCTTGGAGATAGGAGCGGGAGATGGGGCCCTGGGCGCCCATCTCTTTGCCGACCAGAAGACTCGACGGCGCATCGAGTTCGCAGGAATCGACCGCATCGGCAGACCCGCCTCTTGGCCGACAAGCTGGCAATGGGTGCAGGAAGATATTCTGCAGTTTCAAAGATGGAAGGAGTTCCCTCTTCTCATCGCGAACATGGTGCTCCATCATTTTTCGGAAGACGAACTCGTGCGGCTGGGTGTCCAAATACGGGAATCCTGTCGCTTTCTCTTCGCGCTGGAAACTGCTCGGAGCCCACTTCACCTCGCCCAAGCGCGCGTCCTGCGAACTCTCGGCGCCTTGGGACCCGTCGGCTACCATGATGCATCCACAAGCATCCGCGCGGGCTTCGTCGGAGAAGAGCTTCCGCAGTTTCTCGGTCTACGCTCCAGCGAGTGGCGCTGGAGGATCCGTTCGACCTTCTTCGGGGCTTATCAGTTCGTCGCCGAGAGGCGATAGTCAGCCCGCCCGACACGGATTGGGATGGATGGCATTCCCTTCTCCGCTCCCTCGGACAAGCCGCAGGAGCACGTTTGAGAGAAAGGCAGCCTAGAGGCGAATGGTCTCCCCGAACTTGGGCGCCCGGAAGGAGTCTTCCGACAGGCCGAAAAGCTGCCGGGCGTCGGCAAGGAGCCGGAGCGGCTCCTCCCATGGTTCGTCGGAGAGGCGGAAGGTTCCCCAATGCATGGCCAGTGACATCCCGGACTTGAGATCCCGATGCAATTGGGCCGCCTCCATGGGATTGAGGTGAAGTGGTTGCTGCAACCACGAGGGCTCATAGGCCCCGATGGGAAGCAGGGCAAGCTCGACGGGTCCCAGAAGCTTGCCCAAGTCCGCATGAAAGCGAGCATAACCGGTATCGCCCGCGAAAAAGATCCGGCGGCCGCCCGAGGAAAACAGCCAACTGCACCAGAGAACGCGGTCGCGATCCAGTGGACTTCTCGCCGAAGCGTGCTGCGCGGGGAGACAGAGGAGCTTCCACGAACCGTCGGCGATGAACTCTCCCCATCCGAATTCTACGACCCGGCGGAACCCCCATCGCGCGAGGAGCGGCCGAAGACCCATCGGACAGCAGACAAGAGTCGCACGAGGAAGCTGCTGGAGGCTGGCGCGATCGCAATGATCGAAGTGGGAGTGGCTGAGGATCACTAGGTCGGGAGCGGGGCTTTCCTCGAGACGGAAAGGGGAGGGGCGCCGGCGGCGGAAACCCGGAATGGGCCAGGGTGCGCAGTACTCTCCGAAGAGAGGATCGGTGAAGACGGTGAGTCCACCAAGTTGAAGAAGAAAAGTCGAATGACCAAGCCAAGTGGCCACGATGCGCTCCGGTGGCGGATTGCGTAGCGCCGGCCAGTCGACGAGAACTTCTTCCGGGAGGCAGGCTGCGCCGTGGCCTCCGTCTCGGCCCCTCGGAGACCGGCTGGCAAGCTTCCAACGAAAGACATCATTCCAGCGGGGAACCCATGGCGAGTCGATGTTTTGGAAACGGCCCTCCTTCCTGCTGGCGTTCCAAGGAAATCCGGGCAGGCGTTCCGGTCTATACCCCATGGCCTTCCGAAGGCTCCCGCTCTCCTCGAAGCAAGGCAAACAGCCATGAGAGGGAAACGGCGGTCATGCAAACGCCGCCCGCCGCCCGCAGAAAATAGAGCCAGCGTACCTCGGTCGCATGGTGCCACAGCCATCCGGGTGCCCGCACCTCGTTCCATCCCGTGGCGCTGAGAGCCAGGAGATGGAGGAGGAGCCCCGCATGCCACAAAGAGAAGCGTATCGGCTCCCCCAGGAGGCCCGGGTTTCCGGGAACTCCTCGGGCTAATTGCAAGAGCAGCAGCATGTTCAGACTGGTCAGCATGCCGGCCATCGCAATATGCGCATGGGCGACAAGCAGATGGGAATACTTCGCGGTATCAAGAATTCCCGGCAGGAAAAAGGTGAAGCCCGTGATCACCAGGGCCGCCCACCACCCGGCGAACGAAATACCCCAGAGGCGCGAGCCGTCCGCCCAAGCGAAGGAGTGCAGATAGAGAGGCAGCAGGGGAATCCAGATCAGGAGGCCTGCCAATCCGCCGATCTGCTTCCAGTCCCGGTTCGACTGGTCACCATGATTGAGCAGCAGGTAGAGGATGCTCTCTACCACGAAGATCCCCCAGAATGGACGTACCATCCGCCGATTCCGGCGTGGGATCTCCAGAAAGGCGGGAAGGAGCCCGAGGATGAGGATAACCGCTAGGGTAGAACCAAGAAGATTGGTACCCGTCGGCCCCCCGCTTTCCGGATTGATGGGTGGATAAAGCTGGGGTTTGCTTGCATTCCAGATCGCCAGGGGGACGGTGCCGAGCCCAGCAAGCAGAAGCCAGTCGAACATCGAGGGCGCCCGGATCGAGCCCTCGCTCTGCTCACCGCTCTTTTTGCCCCGGAACCCGCGGAGCAGAGAGTAGGCCAGTAGACCCCAGAGCCCGACAAGAACCGCAACGAAGCAGATCCGGGACAGACCGGACCAATCCAGGAAGAGCTTGCCGCTGCTCTCCCCTTCGAGCCACCAGGCGCCGCCCAGCCCGAGAGCCCATGACCAGAGGACAAAAGACCAGCGCGCCTGGAGCAGCGCATCGGATCGGCGAGGAAGCCATCGGCTCAAGAGAACGCCGACAACCGGGAGAGAGCACCAGCCATAGAGTTGCCAGTTGAGATGGAGCGCCATCCACCTCCCATAGCCCGCAGGACCGGACACGGCTCCCACCTCCGGCCAGCAGAGGAGAAGCGCGAGCCAGAGTCCGACGAGATTGGCGGCGCTCAGCCAGAAGAGGCTGAAGCCGGCGGTAAGCCGATAAAGTCCGGTCTGAAACCCGACCGGGTTTTGCTGCTCGCCGAGGAGGACATTCATCGCACTGGCCCGGGAGGGCGATCCGTCCTCCAGGACGGGACGGACCGCCATTCCTCCCGAGAGTCGCAACAGGTCCGGTTACGGGAGAATGAAGGCAAACTGATATTCGATGGGCAACGTGGTGCCGACCGTCATGAACGATTTCTTAATCTGGGGCAGGTCGAATTGAAGCGTATCGAGCTTTGTCTTGCCCGAGACCATGATCCGTTTTCCTTCCTGCCACCAGAGTGCGTCACCGTTCAGCGGATGTCGCGCTCCATTCAGATCGAAAATACCGGAAACCGAGACGTGAGCCGGATCCTGGGCCGTGGCGGTCGAACAATTGCCGGAGAGCACGCGGATTCCCTCACATCGAAACGAGGCTTGCGGGTGAAGCTTGGCATGAAGCCAGTGGAACATCTCCTCGTCCCGCTTCTTGTGGAAGGTCGTAAGGCCCGCGATCGGGAAGACCAACACGGCCTTCTGGATCGACGGGGTTGTCGCGGCGTCCCAATCCGCGCTCCCCGTGATCCGGGTTTCCGCGCCGTGGAAGTCGTGAAGGAAGGAGTCCGCGACAAATTTCACGTAGCTTTTGCTGCTGTCGACCGGCAGCGAGACGGGCTGGGCCGAGGCCC
>NZ_CABFVA020000035.1 GCF_902143375.2 Methylacidimicrobium tartarophylax
CGGGCACGAGCCGCAGCAACCCTTCCGGTTCCGCATGGCTCGCGCAAAATCTCGCATGATATAGAGAAGGCTAACCCCTACCAGGAGCAAAGCCACCCATTGCTGCCAGTTCCCTTCCACGTTTCTTCCTTATCGCCCTGCCGCCATTACAGGCCGCATGCCCGGCCTGCCTGATAAACGGCCAGACATACAGCATAGGCGAAGAATGTCATATAGCCAAATTGAAAAAACGCCCATCGCCAGGATCCGGTCTCCCGGCGCACGGCGACGACGGTACTGACGCACTGGAGGGAAAAGACGAAGAAGAGCATGATGGTCAGGCAGACCAGAGGGGTAAAGACGGGCTGGCCATCGGGCCAACGATCCGCCAACAGTGCCCGGGATAACGGGATCGGCTCGGCCTCGCCTTTGGATTTTCCGGCATAGAGGACGCCGATGGTGCTGACGAAATTTTCCCTCGCCGCCTGCGCGCTGATCAAGCCGATGCCGATCTTCCAATTAAAACCAAGAGGGCGAATCACCGGCTCGATCCAGTGACCGATCCGCCCGGCAAAGCTACCCGCCAGCTGAGCCGACTGATCTACGCCGGGAACCTTCGGATAGGCGGTCAGCCACCAGAGAATCACGGAAATGGCGACAATCGTGGTTCCGGCGCGGCGAAGAAATGCGCCCGCTCGGGAGAGCATTTGAGTGCCGATCGTTCGAAGCGAAGGTCTGCGGTAGGGAGGCAACTCCAAGACCAGAGGAGCGGGCCGACCACGAAAGAGGCTGTTCTTAAAGAGCCAGGCGAACCCGAAGGCGGTCGCCAGACCTAGAAGATAGAGAGACATTACGATCGCTGCCTCTGCTACGCCGGCTCCCGGCCGACCGCCGAAAAACGCCGCAATCATGAGCACATAGACCGGCAACCGCGCCGAGCAGCTGGCAAACGGCGCCACCAGAATGGTGACCATCCGATCGCCAGGGTCGGAAAGGGTGCGGGCCGAAAGAATGCCAGGGATCGCGCACGCATGGCTGGCCAGCAGAGGGATGAATGCTTTCCCTTGCAGGCCGACTCGGCTCATTACCTTATCCATGAGGAAAGCGGCGCGCGCCATATAGCCGCTGTCTTCCAGCAGGCCCAAGAAAAAAAAGAGGACGAGGATTTGCGGCAGAAAGACGATGACGTTCCCGGCTCCTCCGATCACCCCTTCGGTCAAAAGGTCGCGCAAGTCCCCGGCGGGCAGGATCTTCTCCAGCCTTGCCGAAAGAACCGAGAAGAGGGCGTTGATGGCATCCTTGGGACCCGCGCCCACCTCGAATACCGCAAGAAACATGGTCCCCATGATCCCCAGGAAGATCAACCAACCCACGAACGGATGAGTCACCCAATGGTCCAGCCAGTCGGTCGCACTTTTGGCGATCACGGGGGATTTTTGCAAAACCTCGCCGGTGAGCGTGCGAATCTCGCTCTGACGCATGGCAATCGTCTGCTGCCGCCAATCCGGCATCTTTCCTTCGAGCCTCTCCTGCTCTTGCCGCAGCGCGGGTAATAGATGAGTAACGGCCAACACCTCGGCCAGACGTCGGGGATCGGGAGCACCCAGGATGAGCGCGCAGAGCGCTCTCCTCTCCACCCTCTCCTCGGGAAAGTCGCCAGCGATACGCGCCAGCGACTCCTCGACCGGGGCGGGGCACCGCCTGCAAACCGGACGGCCCGGAGGAAGCTCGTGCGATAGAGTTGCGCGAAGCTCAACCAATCCCTTCCGCCTCGATGCCTGGCACGGAATCACGGGGCACCCCAGCTTTGCCGAGAGCCCGGCAACGTCCAGACTGTCTCCTCCTTCCTCCAGGAGATCCATCATGTTCAGCATCACGATTGCGGGAAGACCCAAATCCAGCACCTGCGTAACCAAGTAGAGGCTCCGCTCCAAATGGGTGGCGTCGACGACGCAGATCACCGCGTCCGGCACGGGTGTATCGGGACGCGTTCCAAAGAGAACCTCGCAAGTGATTTCCTCGTCCGGGGCGCTCGGCAGCAAGGAATAAGTGCCTGGAAGATCAATCAACTGACACTTCCGGCCATGCAGGTCGAAGAAAAATCCAATTTTCTTCTCGATCGTGACGCCGGGATAATTCGCGACCTTCTGCCGCAAGCCCGTCAGGGCGTTGAAAAGAGTGGACTTACCGCTATTCGGGTTGCCCACCAAAGCAATGTTCGTCAGCTCGGCGAGAGGAGCGCCCTCTCTAGCCCTGGGCGCTAACTTCATCTCCTATTCGGCCCAGCCGCTCCTTCTTCGGCGGAAGCGGTCGAGAATGCGGCAGAAAAACGTCCCTTCCCCGGACGAAGGAGAAGGGCCCGGATCGACTTCCGCGCCTCCATCACTCTCACGCGCCTCTCCGGAAACGGCGGTAACGAAAATTCGCCGTGCGACGGCTGCACTTAAGCCGACCCGAGCACCGCAGACCAGGCAGACCGTCATCGCACCGTGAGACAATTTGACGAGCTCCGCCCGTTGGCAAAAACCCATTTCGTGCAGCCGATAACATTCGCATGGGTTGCCCGCAACGGAATGAATCCAGAGATGGGTGCCAACCGATGCTTCTGACAACGGAAATGCCGGCGAGGCCACCTCCATTGGTCGTTCGGGAGGCACACTCATTGCGAACAATCTAAGCGCTCACCCTTTCTTCTCAAGTGAAATTCAAATCGGGTCTTCGCCCGCCGCCGAACTCCGTTTGTTCTGGCAAGACGAAGCTTTGCGCTCGGCCGCAGTCACTACCGCAACTCCCCGATCCGCCGCATCATCTCTTCGGCAAGGGAGCGATAATATTCCTTTTTTGTTTCGCCATCCCTCATCGGCCGCGGCTGGTATGGGGATCCCACAGCGACGCGGATTGGGGCAAGGCGTGGAAATCGGGAAGAGCGCGACAACGCTTCAAAGGAACCGAAGACGCGCACGGGCAAAATAGGGACCTGCGCTTGGGCCGCAAGGAAGCCTGCCCCCGGTTCGGCGGATTGCAATTTCCCGTCGGCACTCCTTGTCCCTTCCGGAAAGATCAGAACCCCGTGACCCTCGGTTAACAGGCCGAGAATCTTGCGAAGCGCGGCGGGCTCCGGATGCTCTCGCGCCGTCGGGATCGTGTTTACACTAGTCAGCAGCCCGGCCATTGGGCCTCTGAATAGCGAGCGGCGAGCCAAGTAGTAGATCTCCCGAGGGACCACGGATCCCACCGCCAGTGGATCCAGGTAGCTCGCATGATTCGAAACAAGAAGAAGTCCTCCCCCGGGGACTCGTTCGTTTCCCTCTCCTTGCAACCGAAAACAGAGACGCAGGACGACTTTCACCAGCGCCCGCGCAACGGCATACCAAGGCCTCATGAGCCAGCGAATCCGAGCGTCACGGGGCAGAAGGCCCTTCCGGCAGGGGAAACCCGCGTTTGCGCAACTCGTCGAGCAGCCGGCGGACCACTTCTTCGACAGTCATCCGGCTCGAGTCGAGGAACGCGGCGTCCGCCGCGCATCGCAACGGAGCCGCCGTCCGAGACCGATCTTCCCAATCCCGGTCCTCGATGGAATCGGTCTCGCCCTGCTTTTGCCTTCGTTGCTCGCGCACCTTCGGATCCGCATCAATGTAAAACTTGTACCGGGTGGCCGGAAACACCGCCGTTCCGATATCGCGGCCCTCCATCACCAGGGAGTGCTCTTCGGCCAGCTGGCGAAAGATCGGAAGAAGCCGTTTCCGCAGCCAGGGAGAAGCGGCCACGTGGGAGACCGCCGCATTCACCTCTGGACTTCGCGCCTCCTGCCCCGGTTCTTTCCCATCGATCCGGACATGAAGCTCATTCCCCTCGATCTGACACTCGATTTTCATCTGCCGCACGGTGGTTTTAAAGACCGGCTCGCGCTCGATCGTCACTCCTTTGGCAATCAGTCCCCAAGTGATCGCCCGATAGACCAGCCCGCTGTTGCAATAGGCAATGCCGAGAGCCTGAGCGAGTGATTTTGCCACGGTGCTCTTCCCGGAAGCGGACGGGCCATCGATTGCAACGACCGGACAGCGGGGCGCCTCCGCGATGCGATTTGGCTCGGAACGAGCGGGAGCCCACGGCAGATAGTCCTTCCACCCCTGCGCCGTTTCCGCGGAGGCTCGGCTGAGCTTTTCGAGATGGCGAAAAAAACCGGGATAGGAGGTTTCGACACACCCAACCTCATCGATGCGGCTCTGGCCGTCGGCTCGGAGAGCCAGGATGGAGCAGGCCATCGCCACGCGATGATCTCCAAAGGACGAGACACGGGCCGCACGGATGAGATGCCCCCCCTCCACGATCATTCCGTCCGGCAACTCGTCCACGGGAACGCCAAACCGCTGCAGATTCTCCACCATGCACCGGATACGGTCGCATTCCTTGACGCGAAGCTCCGCCGCTCCGCGAATGTGCGTCTCTCCTTCCGCGAGCGCGGCGATCGCCGCAAGGACCGGTAACTCGTCGATGAGGCTCGGAATTTCCGCCTGCTCGATCTTCGTCCCCCGCAGCTTACCTCCTCGAATGAGGAGTGAGCCCTTCGGTTCGCCGTCTCCTCGGCTTTCCTCGACGCTCTCCTCAATCTGAGCCCCCATGCGTAAGAGCACGTTGATCAACCCCGTCCGTGTCGGATTTAATCCGACACTCCGAATCCGAATCTCCGAGCCTGGGATCGCCGCTGCGCCGGCAATCCAAAAGGCGGCTGAAGAAAAATCGCCGGGGACAAAAAGATCACGTCCTTCCAGCGTCAATCCTCCGTGAATGAGAATAACCCGACCCTCGCGCAGAGGACGAACGCCGAAATGCGCCAGCAGGCGTTCGGTGTGATCTCGAGTCGGACTCGGCTCGAGAATCCCTGTCACCCCTTGCGCATGCAACCCGGCTAGGAGCAAGCAGGATTTCACTTGGGCGCTGGCTACGGGAAGCTCGTACTCGATCCCGCGAAGCTCCGCCGGCTCCAGAGTCAATGGTGGAGTTCCCTTCTCTCCTTCCGCTCGGATATGAGCACCCATCCTTTCCAGCGGTTCGATAATCCTCCCCATCGGACGCTTCGAGAGCGAAGCATCGCCTACGAGTCGGGAGCGAAAAGATTGCCCGGCAAGAACTCCGGCAATCAGACGCATCATCGTCCCGGAGTTTCCGCAATCGAGCGCCTCCCGGGCGGGGGAGAGCCGATGCGAGCGGTTTTCGATCGAGAGACTTGTCGGGTCTCGGACCTCGATGTCAACCCCGAGCGCCTGAAAAGCGCGCAGCGTGCAAAGGCAATCCTCAGAGGGAAGAAAACCCGTCACCACCGTCGGGCCGTGGGCAAGCGAGGCTAGCATCACCGCGCGATGGGAAATGCTCTTGTCCCCGGGCACCGTAATCTCTCCGGCAAGACGCATGGCCGGAACAATCGAGAAGCTCTTCATTTCCTCTACTCTTCTTTCCTCGGCGAAACCTTATCTCGTCCTCGGGGTTTCGGCCGCTGCCCATCCCGGGCACGCCGTTTGCACAGTTCCTGACCCGCCTTTCCCCTCTCCGGCAAACACCCGCTTTACCGGCGGCCCTAGAAACTGGTCAACATCAAAAGAGATCCAAGCGCGGCCCGTCTCCACATTCTTCTGATGGCTGAGTTGGTGTCTCTTTACGCGATAGGAGTCTCTTTCCTCTTGCGTTCCCACGCGCGTTGCCAACCATCTTCGAGTTCGCTCCGCTGGTGTAGGTAGGGCGAGCGGAAGAGAAAAAAACCCATGAGAATTGGCGCCCTCGTCGTCGGTTTACTCGGCGGACTCGCCTCCGTCGTCTACGGATTGCTGGGCTATGGTTTGGCGAGCTTCGCCGAATCGGGATATCCCGCCTCTGCGACGGGGGTGAAGATTTTAAGCGTCGCCGTGCCGATCGCGGCTCTACTGGGAGCCGGAATCGTCTTGGCGAGACCGCTCTTCGGCGGATTGCTCATGGGAGTGGCCGCCGGCGCCTTCCTTTGGCTTTTGGGCTTCAATGCCTTCAGCCTCATCCCGATCGTGCTCTTGAGCTGTGGAGCCATTCTCGGACTTCTGGGCGTGCTTGAGCCGGACCGGCCGCAAAAGAAATAGATACCGGCTGCTCCGGGAGAGAACGGCCGTCAGAGATCTCTCAAGGGATGCTCTTCCGGAGGCCAAGGAGCCACGAACTGCTCTTTTACTTTTTGCGCCGGCACCGCCGCGATGTCTTTGTCGCTCCACCTGGGATTTCGGTCCTTGTCGATCAACAATGCGCGAATCCCTTCCGGGAAGTCCGCACGCGCTCCGCACCAGTGAGCGACGATCGCTTCCAACCGGATCACCTCTTTGAGCGACATCCGGACGGTCCTTCGGGAAAGCTCCCAAATGAGCCACGAGGAAAGCGGGCAGCCCTCCGCGAAATTTTCCGCACCCTGGGTGAACCAGGGATCGGTGGAAACCGGTCCATAGGCGATCTTGTCCGCGATCTCCGGGAGGGTGTCCCCCTCGGTGAGGGATTGAATGCGATCGAACTCCAGCCGAGTCCGCGCCGGGCTCACGGCACTTCGCCACCGCCGTGCCCACTCTCGAAGGGACCGGGCCAGAAGCAGGCGATCGGCTTCGGCCTGTCCGGTCCAAGAGAGGCTGGCAAGCCTCTCCTCCAGAACCGACATCCTCTCCTCGGCAGGCAGAAAGTAGTCCGCCAACTTCAGGAAAAGGGCGTCCCCCGCCGCAACGGAGAGGCCGGTGAGGGCGAGAAAAAGGCCGATGCGACCCGGCATTCGCCCCAGGAACCAGCTTCCGCCCACATCCGGGAAGAGCCCGATCGAAATCTCCGGCATCGCCAGTCGGCTCTTCTCGGTAACGACTCGGTGACTCGCCGCAGCCAGGAGTCCCAGGCCTCCGCCGTAAACGATCCCATCGCCCCAGCAGAGAATCGGTTTCGGATAGGCATGAATTCTACCGACGACTCGGTATTCCTGGATGAAGAACCGGCTAGGAAAGCTCGAATCCCCGGAACGAATCGCCTGATAGATCTTCCGAAGATCTCCGCCGGCGCAAAACGCTCTCTCCCCGCTGCCGGAGAGCACCACGCAGGCAATGCCCGGATCTTCTGCCCATGCGCAAAGAGCCTCATCGAGAAGCGCCGCAGTCCCCAGGGAGATGGCGTTGAGCGATGCGGGATTACTCAGCGTGACGTAGCCGAGGCGAAGCCCTCCCTTCGCAGCCCTTTCCTCCACGAGAAGCGACCGATCTCGCATTATCATAATATAATATTAACCCGCTTGTCCCGCAGACTGACTTAATTGACAAGCACAACCGAAACGTCGCCTCTCCGGCGCACGACGTTCATCGCCACGTCCCGAATATGGGAGCGAAAGAGCACGTCGACCGAAGCCTTCTTCAAGGGAAGACCGTGGAGAAGCAGATCGTCCACCTGAACCGGAAGAACTGGTTTTTCGAACCGAATCTCCCCGCCTTCCGCATGAAATCCGATGCCCAGGCAGGCTGCCAGCAGCGCAAAGAGGCTGCCGCTGGCCCATCCCTGGGGACGGCAGGCGATCGGATAGCGCACGGGCGCGGAACCCGGCCGCCTGGGGAAGCCGCAAAAGAGCTCCGGTAGGCGGTGGTCCTCCAGGTAATCGAGCGCGCAGAAGAGGCCCTCTGCAAGCTTGCGCAGCTCGGCCGAGAAGCCATAGCGGGCCAAGCCAAGAGCAATGAGGCTATTATCGTGAGGCCAGATAGATCCGTTGTGGTAGGACATCGGATTGTAGCGGGGAGCTTCTTCGGACAAGGTGCGAATGCCCCAGCCGCTGAAAAAACTGGGCCCGAGCAGAAGCTCGGCCACGCGGCGCGCTCGATGCTCGGAGGCGATTCCCGAAAAAAGCGCATGGCCGGCATTGGACGCGGCAACGCGGCAGGGCTCCTTGTTCCCATCCAAGGCGAGGACATAGGTACCGAGCTCCTCGCACCAGAAGACTTCTTCAAAGCGCTCCCGCAACTGCTCGGCCTTTCGCTGCATCTTGCAGGCCGACTCGGATTTCCCCAGAACCCGAGCAAGGCCGGCAGCTCCCGTCCAGGCCGCATAAGCGTAGCCTTGTACTTCGCAAAGAGCGATCGATCCTTCCGCGAGCCGGCCATCGGCATGAAAAATCGCGTCATCGCTATCCTTCCAGCCTTGATTCCAAAGTCCCTGCCCCTTCGGCGGCCGCTGATATTCGAGGAAACCATCTCCATCCCGATCCCCGCGAGTCTCCATCCATCGCAAGGCAAGCTCGATGTGGGGCCAGAGCTTTTCGATCCATTTTTTATTGCCGGTCCGCGCATAGAGGGCTCCCGCCAAAAGGACGAAGAGAGGCGTTGCGTCGATGCTGCCATAGTAGAGCCCGAAGGGGACATCACCGATCGCAGCCATCTCCCCCTGCCGCAACTCGTGCAGAATCTTCCCCTCTTCCTCTCCTTTGGCCTGATGGGCTGCCAGGAAGCGGAGGACCCCATGGGCAAGACAGGGATCGAGCCAGAGGTACTGCAACGCGGTGAGGATTCCGTCACGTCCGAAAACGGTACTGAACCAGGGCACTCCCGCGAACGGGTAGAGCCCTTCTCGAGTCGGAGTGACCAGCATCTCGAGATCGGCCCGCGCTTGATCGATCCATTCCTGGACGTGCTCATTCGAAGTTCGGACTGCCGCGCGACCTAAATAACGGCGTGGACGCCCATCCAGCTTCTTTCGGGGATGCGGCATGCTGCGAATAAAGAGCTTCGGCTCCGGCTGCGCGAAGCACTCGACAACCGCTTCGAGCCTCCGCTCGTCGCCCGGCTGCAAAGGAAGATGGTATCGGGCCATTTTTGCTCCCAGCTCGGTCGGCATCGGCGTAAAGGTGAGCCGGGTGGAGCGCTCGACCTCATCCACTCCCCGATATCCGAGAGTCACTGACGAGTTGCGAATCTGCGGCTTCCGAAATCTGCCTCGTTTGGAGCGTCCTCTTCCCCGCACCTCGAAGATGTCCGCAAAATCCGCTTCGAAGAGAATGGCGACGTCGAGCACGATTGGGCACGATGCGTAATTGCGCAGCCGCAACTCCTCTCGAAAGCCCCCATCATAAATGCGCTTCTTGCGGAGGACGTGGACGGTCCGACTGGGGAGCGTGATCCGCCCATTCTCCTCGGAAATGTCGACGTTGGTCAGATCGATGCTCGCTACGGCTTCCAGCCCGCCCATGTGAGAGCTCAGCAGCAGTGGTTCCGCTCGCCCGAGCAGGAGGTGAAAGCGAGAAAGAAAACGGGTATCCGCGCGGAAGAGCCCTTCGGCCGGCCGTAGGCGCGCTTCCGCGTCGCCCGACGGGTTAAAGACCCCAAAGGTGTCCCCTCGTTTCAGGACGAGGGCCTGATCCTCCATGAGCTTCTTCGGCGTCCCAATGGCAAACTCGCTGTCCACGGCTCAACGGTCAACATGCGCAGGACGATACAAAGAGCGCAAGGGCGGAAAAGACCGAAAGACTGCCGCCTCTCGATTCCTCCCGATTTCGTCCCGAGAAAGGGCTGTTGCTCCCTCAAAAGGATTCGGTATCATTCAAATTTACGAGCAGTCACGTCGACCGGCTCAGGGAGAACTTATGATGACACTGTCAAGGGAAGCGGGGAATCAGGGGAAGGGAGAGCATCGGATCAAGCTGTCTCCCTCGATCCTATCCGCGGATTTCAGCCGATTGGCCGCCCACGCCCGCGAGGCGATCGAGAGCGGAGCCGATTGGCTTCACATCGATGTGATGGATGGACACTTCGTCCCGAACATCACGATCGGCCCGCTCATCGTGGAGGCCCTCCGCCCGCTGCGCGCCGAAACGGGAGCTCTCCTGGACGTGCATCTGATGATCGAAAAACCGGAGCGATACCTCGCGGATTTTGTCCGGGCGGGCGCCGATATCGTCACCGTACATGTGGAAACCTGTCCCCATCTGCATCGAACAGTACAGGCCATCAAGGAACTAGGAGCGAAGGCGGGTGTCACGCTCAACCCGGCCACCCCGTTGGTCGCTCTCGAGGAGATCCTCCGGTACGTGGATTTAGTGCTCGTCATGTCGGTGAACCCGGGCTTCGGAGGCCAGGAGTATATTCCCGCCAGCACGGATAAGATCCGCCGGTTGCGCCGCATGCTCGAAGAGATCGGCTCCGAGGCTTGGCTCGAGGTCGACGGAGGGGTCAAGCCCGAAAACGCGGCGGAAATCGTCCGGGCGGGAGCCACTGTTCTGGTGGCCGGCTCGGCCGTTTTCAAGGGCAAGGTAGCCGCCAACGTGGAGCGAATCTTGAACGCGGTATCGGAAGCGAGGGCTGTTTGAATCGCCTCGCCTCGGATACAAACTGCCCCCCGGTGGTCTCCCGCCGAAGGGCATAAATTTGGATTCCCAACTGGAAGCCGATTTTCCGGGGATTAGCGTTTCCCCTGGCTCCTCAGGGCTCGGAATCGCCGGATTCTTTCTACCGAATCTCTACCGAAGTGGCAAGCGCTCAACCTGCAGGTTAAGGCTCGGACCCGGCGGTCAGATCGCCCCGCCGGTAGTTTCGCATCGCCACCTGCTGTCTGGCGTGGTTGCTGCCAAACCATGTGCCGACCCGGTATTCGACCCATCCACTGGCGGGCAGAACCCCTAGATCGGAAGATGCGTTTGCCCCCTCGTACCAGATATCCAATTGATCGACCGAGGCAAAGATCCAGGCGATGGGAACCGGGTGCGTCAGGTTGGCCTCGACATGAAGGATCGAGCAGTCCTTTTTCCGCACCCAAAGCTTCCCTTTCAAGGCATTGATCACCCGATCGGCTCGCGAGCGGCATGGTGCGTCCGGCTTGGGTTCAAAGCCAAGGAGATAGACCCGCTGGCCATTCCAGACTCCTTCCCCTTCGAGATGGATCGCATAGCGGGGGAGAAGGTTGCGCATGGCCAGGACATCGCTCACCTGCTGCGCAGCCCGAGCCTCCCGAAGCTGCTGGCTGCTTAACTTTTGCACCGAAACCGTTCCCGCAGACGAATTCGGCACCAGCAGTAGTCCTTCCCCCGGCTTCACCACCATCCGGATCTCGTCCGTCTTCTTCGAATTGCCCATGTTATCCAGCTGATCGGTGCGAACCTCTTGGCTATACTCCAGCCGGAGTAGGAGCTGCTTCGCCTCGTCGTCCCGGGCGACGACCTCTTGAAGAATCTCTTCCAATCGGGGCTCGGCAACGGCTCGGACCGTCAGGAAGATAACCGAGCAGAGGAGAAGCCATTGCCTTTTGCGCATCGGATCCCTATCCTCCCAGAATGATGCCTCACGTAAAACTTTTTATCCCCGGTCCGGTTGAAGTCTCCCCAGAAACGCTCCAGGCATTCGCTTCGCCGATGATCGGACATCGAAGCAAGAGCTTTCAAGATCTCTATGCGGACCTGCAGCCGAAATTGCAGGCGCTCTTCTATACACAGGGCCCCGTTTTTTTCAGCACCAGCTCCGCCTGGGGCGTCATGGAAGCAGCGGTCCGCAACCTCACAAACAGAAAGGTGCTCTGCTGCGCTAACGGAGCCTTCTCCGACAAGTGGTACGATGTTGCGCTCCGCAGCGGCAAAGACGCAGAACGGCTCACTTTTCCTTGGGGGACGCCGATCGATCCCGAGGCCGTCCGGCAGAAACTCTCCACCGGCGAGTTCGATGCGCTTACGGTCATCCACAACGAAACCTCTACCGGCCTTATGAACCCGCTGTCCGAAATCGCGGCAGTGATGCGGGAGTTTCCTGAGGTCTCCTTTATCGTGGATACCGTCTCTTCCTTCAGCGCCTTAAGGATCCCTTTCGACGAGTTGGGGATCGATGTGATGCTCGCCAGCACGCAGAAGGCGCTGGCGCTGCCGCCAGGAGCCGCTCTCTTCGCGGTCTCTGCGCGGGCGCTGGCCAAGGCGGAGACCGTACCCGGACGTGGCTACTATTTCGACTTCATCGAGTTTCAGAGGAATCACGAGAAGAACATGACGCCGAGCACCCCTGCGATCGGCCACCTGTACGCCCTGCGGCAGAAGCTCGCGGAAATTGCAGCGGAGGGAATCGAGAAGCGCTACGCCCGCCACCGCGAGAATGCCGAAATCGTTCGCTCTTGGGTCAAGGAACGGGGCTTTGCGCTCTTCCCGAAGGAAGGCTTTGCCTCTCTGTCTCTTACTTGCGCTTCGAACACGCGGAAAATCGATGTGGCGCAATGGATCCAAATTCTGCGAAGCCGCTTTCAGTGCGTGATCGACGGCGGTTATGGGAAGCTCAAGGGTCAGACCTTCCGCATCTCCCACATGGGGGACGAGACGCCGGAGACGGTTCGTCAACTCCTCGAGCGACTCGACGAGTGCTTGGCCGAACTCGGCTGATTCCTTCCTCCTTCGGGCACCCGGTTACAGGCCGGG
>NZ_CABFVA020000036.1 GCF_902143375.2 Methylacidimicrobium tartarophylax
CGGGCGCTCGCCAGTGGCGGTCGCGTCGAGGCAGCTCTCTCCCAACTTCCCTCCGATGCTCCCGGAGGCAATTTTGGATTGCGCCTGAAGATCACCGATCTCGACCTCCACGAGTTTCTTGCCGCTCTCCAGAGCAACGCTCAGGTCGCCCGGGGCCGTCTCACTCTCGATCTCGACTCTTGCGGCCGGCCGCTCGTCGCCAAGAGCTTAACCGGACAGGGCTCCTTTTCCGTGAAGAACGGACAGATTGAGAACATCTCCCTTTTCTCCGCCCTGGCGACCATGTTTCGGGAAAGCAGCCTCGCTCAACCCGATTTCTCGGAATGTGCCGGCCGGTTTCGGATTCAAGAAGGAGCTGTGACCTTTTCGAACATCAACTTTGACTCCCCTCACTTTTCTCTCTCGGGAGAAGGCTCGGTGGCTTTCGACTCTTCCTTGCGGCTTCTCCTTCGCGTCCACCTGAAAGATTCCCTTTTCCATCGCCTCCCGGATCTCGTGGCGCGCCAGCTTCGCTTCCTGCAGGATCGGTCGCAAGTGATCGTCCTCACGATGAGAGGAACGATTCAGAACCCGGAAGCGAAATTGTTGGAAAACTTGGCGTTGCAATCGAAAGATTCAGGGCGGCTTCCCTCGCTCTTCCTCCCATGACTAGCCTGCATGTCTCACAAGCGATCTCCTGCGGGGAGAATGAAGGTGCATGGCACTGCGGGTAATCTCCGGCACTGCCGGCGGCCTTCTCTTGGAAGTTCCCCGAGGGGTCGAAATCCGCCCGGCTCTCGGCCGAGTGAAAGGAGCGATCTTCTCCTCGCTCGGGGAATGGATCGTCGACAAGAGAGTTCTCGATCTCTATGCCGGCACGGGCTCTCTCGGCATCGAGGCCTTGAGCCGAGGAGCACGGGAAGCGACCTTCGTCGACTTGGCCAATTCCTGTTGCCGAGCGATTCGTCACAATCTCCTCAAGACCGGTTTCACCGGACAAGTGATCGAAGCCGACGCCCTTCGTTTTTTACTGAGGGACCAGCACCAGTATGACATTGTCTTTGCCTCTCCCCCCTACGAGAAAAAGGCACTCATCCTAGACCAGCATCCCCTGCTCTCTTCGGTTCCGCCAAGGCTGGCTCCGCACGGTCTTCTCATTTGGGAGTTTTTTCGACGCAACCAGCTCGAGCACCCTGCTCCGTGGAGAGTCCGGTGGCAGCGGAGAGCGGGAGAAACGATCGTCGTCATGCTCGAGTTGGAGGGTTAGCTAGATTCCTCTAGAACAAAGCCATCACCCATTAGCATCGGAGCGGCAAAAACCCGCCTCCGTTGGCATATAATTTGCTTTAGGATTTTTCGGTGAAAGAAGAGTTAATCGAGCATCTCGAAAACGAAAAGAACTCAGAGGGGAAAAATCCGCAAACTCCTTCTCCTGCCAAGACGGTGCGAAGGAATGTGAGCCCCAAACGCTTTGCCGCGCTCTGGTCGCAACCCTTTCGTCGATACGTCGAATGAGGTAGACGGACCGCAGCGGTGTTAAGCTGGCTTTTGCGAACGGTTTCTCCTATGGTCGGCAAGAAGAACGGCGCTTTGGGGATCGTGGAGAAATGGTGATCGATTCAATCCCGCTCGTTTGGTGACGGGCGATTCCACGGGAGCGGGGACGCGTTCACCGGTGCCGGTTTCTCCTTTTCCGATGTTCTCTCTGTGTTTCCGTCCCGACTGCCTTGACTCCTCCAGCCTAACTCCGCTAGGCTGCAGATGATGTCATATCAACACCCTTTTCGCTCCACAGAGGGCGAACCTTTCCTCCCGGCTTACTCCCGTCGAAGGGCGCTTCAGATGTTGACGGGCCTCCTAGGAACAGCAGCGATACCTTGGCCGCGGGAACTCCGCGCCGAGGGCGGCAATGCCGCATCCGATCTTCCCCTGCCCGATACGCATTGGAATGCTGCCGTTCCGACCGGACTCGTGCCGCAAAAGCTCCCGCTTTTACGACTCAGCGATCGGCCGATCGTGCTGGAAACCCCTCGCCCATTTTTCGAGTCACTCCTTACGCCGAACGCAGCCTTCTTCGTCCGCTATCATCTCGATGTCATCCCCAATGCGATCGATCTCTCTGCGTGGCGGCTCTCGGTAGGCGGCAATGTTTCCCGGCCTCTGCATTTCTCTTTTTCCCAGCTCCTTTCCCAGTTCGAGCCGGTCTCCGTCGTCGCGGTCAATCAGTGCACGGGAAACTCGCGCAGCCGCTTCTTTCCCCGAGTCGCGGGAACCCAGTGGGGCAACGGCGGCATGAGTAATGCCCGTTGGACGGGAGTGCGTCTCATGGATCTTCTCAATCGGGCGGGTCTTCGATCTCACACCGTCGCCCTCCGTTTCCAAGGCCTCGACTCCGGGCGCGGCGCGGAGGGAACCCCGTCCCATGCGTATTCCAAGTCTTTGGATCCGGAAGACCCGATCCTGCAGGATTGTCTCATCGCCTACCAGATGAATGGCGAACCCTTGCCGATGCTCAACGGCTTTCCTGTCCGCCTGATCGTCCCAGGTCGCTTTTCCACCTGCTGGATCAAGCATCTGAGCTGGATCGAAGCTCTCACCGAGCCCGATCAGAGCCATTGGATGATGAATGCCTATCGGCTTCCCAAGAAGCCGCACTACTCCACGACACCGGAAGAAGTCGCCTTGGGGAAGCTTTCCACCATTCCCGCCAGCCACGCGCCCATGCCCGTTCGCTCCTTTTTTGTCCTCCCGGATGGTTCGTCCAAGCTGGTCGTCCGTCTGCCCATCGAGATCAAGGGGATTGCTTTCAGCGGCTCGGGAGGAATTCGTCAAGTCGAGGTCTCCACCGATGGAGGCCGGAGCTGGAGACTCGCCCGGCTCGATCCCGATCTGGGCCCCTATTCCTTTCGTGGCTGGAGGCTGGCGTGGACTCCGCGGCAGCCGGGACGGGTTGAGCTCTGCTGTCGTGCGACGGATGGAAAAGGCAACGTCCAGCCGATGGAACCGATTTGGAATCCTGGAGGATACGCATGGAATGTCGTCGAAACGCAGACCGTTTTCGTGGGGGAGTCCGCTTGAGCGCACATCTCTTCCGCTCCATCGCCGTTGCGGTGGTTTGCCTCACCCTTTATGCCGGAGTCGATTCCGCTCTTGCGGATTCCGACGGCCTATCCGAAGCCGGTGTCTATGCTCTCGATTCTACCGGTTTGATTATGCCGGTCTCTCCCTTTCCGGGAAATGCGACGTCGACCTATTCTGTGGGAGCCTATCCGCTCGCTCCCACTCCCTTGGTGCGAGGAAGCGGACAAGAGCTCGTCGAAAGCTACTGCTCGATCTGCCACAGCGTGACCCTGATCGGCGCGCAGCCCCATTTCCCGCCCGAGCTCTGGAAAAAGGAGGTGGACAAGATGATTCACCTCGGAGCGCCCATTCCCACGGAGATGGTCGGACAGATCGTCGACTATCTGCAGAAGCACTACGGCCCCCTCCCCGAGGGGAACTCGTCTTCCGTTCCTCCGTCAAAACCGAACCCATGACGCGGCCATCAGAATCCATCGGGCAAAGGAGAGCCGCACGGTCCCGCGTTCGCGGAAGACGAGTTCCGTCCGAAGGTCAATACCGGTAACCTTCGGGCTTATAGGGCCCGGACGGCGGCACGCCCAGATAATCGGCCTGAGCCTCCGTCAAGCGCGTAAGCTTCGCGCCTAGATGCCCCAGATGGAGCCGGGCAACCCGCTCATCGAGGATCTTTGGGAGAACGTAAAGTTGGCCGCGTGCATAGCGCCCGGTCTCCCGTTCTCTCCAGAGCTCGATCTGAGCCAAGGTCTGGTTCGTGAAGCTGGCGCTCATGACGAAGCTGGGATGCCCGGATGCGCAACCCAGATTCACGAGCCTCCCTTCGGCCAGGACGAAGAGGCGCTTGCCGTTGGGCCAAACGAAAAGATCTACCTGGGGCTTGATCTCGACTCGGCGGAGTTTCGAGTCGCCATAGAGAGTGGAAACGTCGATCTCGCTATCGAAATGACCGATGTTGCAGACGATCGCCCCGCTTTTCATCTGCTCCAGATGTTCCCGCTGAATCACATGGATGCAGCCGGTGGCCGTGACGAAGATATCTCCGACTGGCGCAATGTCCTCAAGCACGGTCACCTCGTAACCCTCCATCGCCGCCTGCAGGGCATTGATCGGGTCAACCTCGGTGATCACCACGCGGGCACCCATTCCGCGGGCGGAGCGGGCGCAGCCTTTGCCGACATCCCCGAATCCGCAGACAACGACCGTCTTTCCGGCGACCATGACGTCGGTCGCCCGCTTGACTCCGTCGAGGAACGACTCGCGACAGCCGTAAAGATTGTCGAATTTGCTCTTGGTGCAAGAATCGTTCACGTTGAATGCCGCCGTTCCCAAGGTGCCCTTCGCTGCGCGTCGCGCCAGCCGATGGACTCCTGTCGTCGTTTCTTCGGAGATTCCAAAGATTCCGGGGAGGAGTTCGGGATGCTTTTCGTGAATCAGCTCGGTTAGATCGCCGCCATCGTCGAGGATCATGTTCAGGAACGAGCCGTCGGGCCAGCGCAACGTCTGCTCGATGCACCAGAGGTATTCTTCCTCCGTCTCTCCCTTCCAGGCAAATACGGGAATCCCGCGCGCAGCGAGAGCCGCCGCCGCGTGATCCTGCGTGGAAAAGATGTTGCAGGAGCTCCACCTTACCTCAGCGCCCAGGGCGATAAGGGTTTCGACGAGGACCGCGGTCTCCACCGTCATGTGGAGACAGCCGGCGATGCGGGCTCCTCTCAGCGGCTGCGTCGGACCCAGTTCTTTGCGCAGAGACATCAGTCCGGGCATCTCGGCCTCGGCTACCTCGATTTCCTTTCGGCCGAATTCGGCCAGCGTCATGTCCTTGACTCGGAAGTCCTCGGCGGAAAAGGTCTGCTTTTCTTTCGTTTCTACCGTCGTGCTCATCGGAAATGTTCCTTTCTGAATTGAGGGAGTTCTTCGTTCCTAGCTTTGTGAGACAGGCAGGCTAGAGGTCGAGCATCTTCCTGAGAAGAGCAGCGCGATCGGTCCGCTCCCAGGTAAAACTATCGAGCTCGTCTACCCGCCCGAAGTGGCCGTAATTGGTCGTGTGTCGATAGATTGGACGGAGCAGCGAGAGCTCCTCGATGATCTCCGCGGGCTTGAGCCGGAATACTTGCCGGATCGCCTCCACGATCTTGTCCTCTTCCGACTTCCCTGTCCCAAAGGTATCGACAGCGATCGAAACAGGGTCAGGATAGCCGATCGCGTAGGCAAGCTGCACTTCGGCTCGGTCCGCGGCGCCCGACGCTACCACATTCTTTGCCACATACCTCGCCATATAAGCCGCACTCCGGTCGACCTTCGATGGATCCTTTCCGCTGAAGGCCCCCCCACCATGGCGACCCATTCCGCCGTAGGTATCGACGATGATCTTGCGCCCGGTCAGTCCGCTGTCGGCTTCCGGGCCGCCAACGACGAACCGTCCGGTGGGATTGATGAAATATTGGGTCGACCGATCGAGCAACTCGGGCGGGATCGCTTTTGCCACCACCTCGGAAAGCACGACCTCCCGGATTGCGTCTTGGCCGATTTCCGGGAGGTGCTGCGTAGAGACGACGACCGCCTCGACATGGACCGGCCGATATCCCTCATAGAGAAGCGACACTTGCGCTTTTCCGTCGGGGCGAAGCCACGGGACCGCGCCGCTGTGACGCAGCTCGGCCAACCGGCGGCAGAGGCGATGAGCAAAAATAATGGGAGCGGGCATCAGTTCGGGAGTCTCTCGGCAGGCGAAGCCGAACATCATGCCTTGATCCCCGGCCCCTTGCACACCAGGAGTCGCCCCGTGCGTTCCATCAACTCCTTGAGCGATGTCCGGACTCTGCTGAGAGAGGGCGTAGACGATCTGCAGCTTGTCGGCATGAAAGATCTCGCCCGGCTCATCATAGCCGATTTCCCGAACCCGTTCTCGGGCGATCTGGATATAATCCAGCTTTGCTCTCGTCGTGATCTCTCCGGCCAGGACGAGGAGATTGCTCTTCACGAGCGTCTCGCAGGCAACCCGGCTGTGAGGATCTTGCTCTAGGCAGGCATCAAGGACTGAATCCGAAACGGCATCGCAAACCTTGTCCGGATGCCCTTCGGTTACCGATTCCGAGGCGAATACATGTTTTCTCGCGATCACGCGCCATTCTTAGGGAAAAAATCAGGCGTTGGCAACAGAAATATTAATTGATAAAGATAGGTCGATGCATTCACATTCCGCCGCCTTGCCCGCCCAGTCCGGCGATCGCCTTCGCCGTCTCTGGTCGATGCTGGGGGATCTTACGCGGCTACGCATCCTCGCTCTCTTGCGAACGCAGGAACTTTCGGTCGCCGAGCTTTGCGAAGTCTTGCAAGCCAGCCAGCCGGCGGTCTCGGGCCATCTCGCCCTGCTTCGAACCGAGGGACTGGTCCGCGCCCGTCGGCAGGGTCGGAAGACCTTTTACTCTCTTCCTCCCGAACGGAACGAGGCGGAAGCCCGTCTCTCCGGCACGGCCCTTCTCCTTCTTGCGGAGAGCGGAGAGGCAGACCGCGATCCCGAGCGGCTGCATAAGGTCATTGAAAGACGGAAGAGAGAAACTCGGGCCCATTTTAATCGAATGGCAGGCCGACTGGGGGGTGCCGCTTGTCCCGGCAGGGGTTGGCCCGCGGTCGGTCCCCTCCTCACCCGCTTGCTTCCGCCTGTCGTCATCGCCGACCTTGGGTGCGGAGAGGGCTGGCTCTCGCAGCTTCTTGCCGAACGGGCGGAACGCGTGATCGCCGTTGACATTTCCCCCAAGATGGTGGCTTTTGCCGCGCGGGAAGCCAAGAAGCGAAATTTTACCAATCTCGAGTTCCGCGTCGGGGATCTGCAAAACCCGCCCATTCCGCCGGAAAGCGTCGCGATTGCCGTGTTGAGCCAGGCGCTTCACCATGCCCCAAGCCCCGAGGGAGCCATTACGGCTGCTTCCCGGATTCTTCACCCTGGGGGGACCCTGGTGATTCTCGACCTATGCGAACACTCTTTTGAAGACGCCCGCACGCTCTACGGCGACTATTGGCTCGGCTTCTCGGAGAACGACCTCGAAAAGTGGCTGACTGCCTCAGGCTTCGGCGAGATCCGGATCCAGCCCCTCGATCCCGACCCCGATCCTCCGCACCTTCGCGCGCTGCTGGTGAGTGCGATCAAGCCGATCCGCTCGGCTTCGCACGTCCGCTGAGCGGAACGAGTCAGCGGCTGATGTCCTTTTGAGAAAGCACCCGGAACTGGTTTCGGATCAGGACCGAACTGGCCAATTCGTCATCCTCCACGCGAAGGGCGAGCACGGCCTTCCCGTAAGGGCGAGTGATGAGCGGATAGCTGAAGTAGATATTGATCTCGGCTTGCAGGAGGGTTGCCAAGAGTTTTCGCAAGTCGTCCGCGCTTTGCGGAAGCTCAACAGCAACCAAGGTCGATTCATTGAAAGCAATGTGATGCTCGTGAAGAAGGGATCGGGCGCTCTCCGGATCGTCCACGACCAACCGGATCACAGCGGCGTCGACCGAATCGAGAATCGTAAAGCTGACAATATCCACTCCGCCACTGGTCAGGAGCCGCACCAGATCGAGGAGCCGACCTGCCTTGTTTTCCATGTAAACGGAAAACTGGATGATTTTCTCCGTGTTTCTTTCCCGAGTCGTTTGTAAACCCACAATCACTCCTCTCTGCTGCCGCGCCGCTTTCCCCAAGGCCAGCCCATACCCAACCCTTAAAACACCCGCTGCAGAAAACGAGACTTCACGAGGATACTATCCAAGGTGTTGCCCCCCAACGCAAGCAGTGCCGCCCTCCCCTCTCCTCAATCACCCGCGGTAGGACAGGCCCCTTTCCGAAAGTTTGCCCGCATCCATCGGTTCATGCGAGCAACCGCCTCCTCAAGATCTCCCATGCGCGGGCTAAAGCTGCAGCGAAGATATCCCTCTCCGGAGGAGCCAAAGGCGGTCCCCGGAACCACCGCTACCCGGGCCTCCTGCAAGAGGCGAAACGCAAACTCTTGGGAAGAGAGGTGGAACGGGAGGATCGATGGGAAAAGGTAGAAGGCTCCTTCCGGCCGATGGCAGGGGAAACCCATGGCAGTCAGGCTGCGCCAGAGATAGTTTCTTTTTCTCCGATAGGAACGCCGCATCGATTCGATTTGAGTCGCCCCGTGCTCCAGTGCTTCGATCCCGGCCTCCTGGCTCAGGATCGGTGCACAGAGCATCGAATATTGATGGATCTTGACCATCGCCGCAATCAGAGGTGCCGGCCCACAAGCCCAACCGAGGCGGAATCCGGTCATCGCGAATGCCTTCGACAACCCGTTGAGCACTACCGTCCGCTCCTTCATTCCAGGAAAGCTGGCGATCGAGCGGTGCCGTTTCTCATAGGTCAACTCGGCATAAATCTCATCGGAGAGAACGACCCAGTCTTCCCTCTCCGAGAGGGAGGCGATCTTCTCCAACTCGCCCTCGTCGACCATCGCGCCGGTAGGATTCGCCGGCGAGTTCAAAAGGAGCGCCTTGACTCCCGGTTTCGCCCTTTGCGCTACTGCTTCGGCCCGCAACTGGAATTCTTCTTCAAATCGAGTGGGGATGCCGATCGGAACTCCATGAGCGAGCAGGACGCTGGGGGAGTAGGCGACATAGCTGGGGTCTGCGTAGAGAACGTGATCACCCGGGTTGATGATCGCGCGCAACGCACAATCGAGCGCTTCGGAAACGCCGACCGTCACGAGGATTTCTCCTTCTGGGTCGTAGCAGACTCCGGTCAGCCGTTCCATGTAGCCGCTGATGGCCTGGCGCAGGCGAAGGAGCCCAAGATTCGAGGTATAGCCCGTCTTTCCCGATTCTAGCGCGAAGATCGCCTGCTCACGAATATTCCAAAATGTCGACTCTCCCGGCTCGCCGATCCCAAGGGAAACAATCCCCTCCATCGACTGCACGAGATCGAAAAAGTCGCGGATTCCCGACCGAGGAAGATCGCGCACATGCCGAGCGATCCAAGACTCCCCACTGGGAAGAAAAGGCAGAATTTTGTCGGCTTGGGGATCGGGAGCTGGTTGCATGGCGCTTCCGCTCATGGGCTGATCGACAGGCGACTGGTGTCGACTGCCTCTCCGACGAGGATTCCTTGCTCCTTATAGGTTCGCAACATGAAATGGGTTGCCGTCGAGGTCACCCCATGAAGGGTCGCCAGCTTCTCGGAAACAAAGCGAGCGACCTCCTGCAGAGTGGAGCCTTCGAGAAAGACCAGGAGATCGTATCCCCCGCTCATCAGAAAACAGGAAGTGACTTCAGAATAACGGGCGATTCTTTGAGCCAAACGGTCGAATCCCCCTCCCCGCTCGGGAACGAGCTTCACTTCGATGACAGCTTTCACGGTCCGGCGCTGCGCCTTTTCGTCATCGACGATCGCCTTGTACGCAAGGATCACCTTCTCTTTTTCCAGCCGTGCGATCTCCTGCTCCACTTCCGCAGCCTCGCGGCCCAAGAGCTTTGCCAAAGTTTCCGAGGAACGAAGCGGATTTTCCTCCAGCAGACAGAGGAGCTCAGCCGAAAAGGAAACTTCCTTGCTCATAAGAGAATCGTCTTTCCGTCCACACGGAAAAGGGAGGAAACCGATTGGCCGGTATGAATGCGCTTGATCGCCTCTCCCAAAAGAGGCGCAACATCGAGCACGGTCACGTTCACGCCCTCGACCGAGGGGACCGGCACGGTGTTCGTGATAATGAGCTCCTCCAGGCAAGAGTCTTTCAAACGCTTTATCCCTAATGGATTAAGCACAGCATGGGAGATGCCGGCAAAGATGCGGCGTGCCCCCATCTCCTTCAGGATCCGAGCGGCCGATGTCACGGTGCCCGCCGTCTCCGTTAAGTCATCGACGATCAAGACATCCCGCTCCGAGACCTCGCCTACGACGAATTGCGCTTCCGTATGCTCCGCATCGACTCGACGCTTGACCACCAGCGCGAGCCCGGCATCCAGCATCTGCGAATAACCGGAGGCCAGCTTGATTCCCCCGACATCCGGCGAGACGACAACCAGGTTGGAAAGCCCTTTTGTGGCCAAGTAGCGGTAGAGAACGGGCGCAGCATAAAGATGATCGACCGGAATATCGAAGAAGCCTTGAATCTGCTGGGCGTGCAGATCCACCGTCAACACGCGATTGACTCCGGCGGCCACCAGTAGATTAGCGACCAGCTTGGCGGTGATCGCCACCCGCGGGCGATCCTTCCGATCTTGCCGAGCGTAACCGTAAAACGGGATCACTGCGGTCACCCGTGCCGCGCTGGCGCGCCTGGCGGCATCGATCATGATCAGCAGCTCCATGATATTGTGATTCGTCGGCGGACAAGTGGGCTGAACGATAAACACATCGCGTCCGCGTATGTTTTCATCGATCTTCACGAAGGTCTCCCCATCGGGAAACGAGGTGATCGTGGCCGCACCCAGCGGGATACCGATCGACTCGACGATCCGTTCCGCCAGCGGGCGATTGGCACTCCCCGTGAAAACGAGAAGCGGATGAAGTTCCTCTTCGTTCATTGGCAACGAATTCTATTTTTTCTGTTTTTAAGGGTATCGCCGACGGCTCGCGCCATCCGGCCATCGGAGCAGATGTCTGGCACTAGACAATCCGCTTTCACGGATTGCGGTCCTCTTCGGTCAAGTTGGCAAAGGAAGAAAAGTGCTCGAATTCGGGGAAAAAGGGATTATGAGCCTTTTCGAAGCCCACCGTGGTCATGGGCCCTTCCGAGGGGCACAAGAGCGTCTCGTCGTTCAGAGTGAAAATATGCGACCTGACCTCCTCCAGCCACCCTTCATACAGAAGCGGTCGTTCTTCTTCCCCTTGGGCATCGGGAGGCAAGAGAAACCGCCCGATAAAAGCGACGGGGAGATCCAAGCCGCGGACGAGGTAGAGCCTGCGGCTGACTCCGTCGCGGGAGGCAACGGAGCGACGATACATCTGAAGAGTCCCCAAGGGGAAGCTACCATCCTCTTCTCCCACCTCTGACCGAACGGGCAGAGCGCTTCGATCCTCCAAAAATCGCATCCATCCGGGATCGATCGGTTGACTCGATTCCGTGAAAAAGAGATAGTGCGGCACAAGAAATTCTTGTTCCAGGAGCCGAACGACCTGGGGGCACTCTCCGCCGATATCGATCAGAGAAGCCAAGCGCGAAGCGGAATCCCAGAGCACGTATCCTCTCCGCGATTCGCTTTCCATGCTCCGAACGGTTGCCGGCATCGAAAACGTGGAACCACTCTCCCGTTCCCGGGCAATCGAGAGCAGCGCATCGGCTCCCAAGTGCAATGCAGCAGCCACACTGCGAAGGACGCCAGGGTCGAGAATACCCGCTTTCAACTCTCGCAGCTGCCGCAAGGGCGTTTGAGAACGTTTCGCCAGCCCCTCATCCGTCCATCCCAGGCCGATTTGGGCTCTCTCCAGAATCTTAACCCACGTCGGCATACTTCCTTCCCATCCGATGCCCGCCGCTTCCACGGGCTCAAGTCCTGGCCCCTCTTTCGGGGAGGCTAGGCCCGGCTTAAGTATTTCCCCTCCGCCGTGCTGACCTTGATCTTCTCTCCTTCTTTGATGAAGAGCGGCACCTGGACGCTGAGGCCGGTTTCGAGCTCGGCCACCTTCATCACATTCGTCGCGGAATCTCCCCGGACCCCTTCAGGGGAACTCACGACTTTCAAGGTGACGGTGGGCGGGAGCTCCACGGCAGCAATGACCTCATCCGTAAAAAGGAGATCGACCGCCTGATTTTCCATGAGGAAGTCCTTCGCTTTCCCGACAAGATCTTCCGGGACGGAGACGCTTTCATAGCTTTCCGGATCCATAAAGACATAATCTTTGCCTTCTCGGTAGCTGTATTCACACTTCTTCCGAGTCACGCTGACCAATTCCACCTTGTCCGATGAGCTGAAGCGTTCCACGGAAGATCTTCCCGTTCTCAAATTGCGCAACGTCATCTGGACAAAGGCGCGCAGATTCCCCGGAGTCCTGTGTTGCGTTTCCAAGACGAGACAGACAGCCCCGTGATAGCGGATCGCCTGTCCCTTACTCACATCGCTCGCGTTCGTCATAGATGCTTTGTTCTTTTTCTACATCAATTTGTGCATGGTGAGATCTCGAGAATCGACCATGCCGACCGGCCGGTTGTCCCTGTCGACCACGATAAGATCGTCAATGCGATGGTTTTCAAAGAGATTGAGCACCTCCACCGCAAGCTTGTCAACTCGCACCGTGACGGGCTGCTCCGTCACCACCTCGGAGAGCGGTTGCTCTCCTACTCTAGGATCCCGTTCATAATGGCGCACGAAGTCCCCGTGCGTAAAGATCCCGACAAGAGCGCCGCTCTCATCGACGACCACGGCCGCTCCAGCCCTCTTCCGGTTCCACTGGCGAAGGGCTTCCTTCACCGCAGCTCCTTTCGGCAAAACGACGATCGCCTCTCGCGGCCGCATGATCTCTCCCACCCGCAGCAGCAGGTGGCGTCCCAAGCTTCCTCCGGGATGGAGGCGCGCAAAGTCTTCTTTGCGGAATCCCCGTTTTTCCAGGAGAACCATTGCCATGGCATCCCCGAGAGCCAGCATCGCTGTCGTGCTCGAGGTCGGTGCCAAATTATGCGGACAAGCTTCCTTCTCGACCCCAACATCGAGCACGACGTCCGCGTTTTGCGCCAGGGTCGACTTGAGGTTGCCGGTCATTGCGATGACAGCAATCTTCATCCTCTTGAGGTAGGGAATCAGACGAACGAGCTCTTCGGTCTCCCCACTGTAGCTCAGCGCCAGCGCAACGTCGCCCTCACAAGCGATACCCAGGTCCCCGTGAAAGGCGTCGACCGCATTCATCACCACGCTCGGCGCCCCCGTGCTGGCCAAGGTTGCCGCGATCTTTTGACCAATATGTCCCGACTTTCCCACTCCCACCACGATCACCTTCCGGTTTTCGGAAACGACGTCGGAAAGGCGACGAACCGCCTCCTCAAAAGAAGGTCCCAACTTCTTTTCCACCAGCCGAAGGGAATCGATCTCGATCTCGAATACCCTTCTACCCAGCGCCAGCAGGTTCATGGAGGGATCGATGCTACGGGCTCACTGCTCGAAAAACAACGGCTAAATTCCCAGCCTTCCTGTCTCACAAAGTTCGTACCCGAGGCGCGGGCCGATGGGCCGGAATGCAAACCGCACGAGAACGCTTGGGAGACAGGC
>NZ_CABFVA020000037.1 GCF_902143375.2 Methylacidimicrobium tartarophylax
CCTGGCTGGGCCGGCGACTTCCCGGCTCTGGGCCTTGGGCGAGAAGTCGCAGGAGGCCTTCCTCCGGATGCGTACGGTGATCTTCTACGACACCCAGTTTTCCGGAAGGAAGTTCAAGGTCGGGGACGATATGACGGTGACGGGGAAGTTTCAGCTTCTGCCGATCTGGCCGAAGGAGATCGCCTTTACGGGGATTTCCTGGCTCAACTTCTTCGTCCCGGGTCCGCAGTTCCTGCGAGTCGGCACATGGATCAACAATCAGTTCATGTCCTGCTCGGATCTTCTGGAGCTGGGCGGAACCTATGAGTACAAGACGATCGCCAAGGCTCGGTATCCGGGTCACTGGCCGGTCGGGATCATGTTGAGCATGAAGGATGCGGGTCCGTTGATCGGGCCGTCGATCTACGTCGATGTCGAGGGAAGCCACGAAGGCTTCACCAACCCGGTCAAGACGCTCTTGGGCAACACGGTCAACCTGGAGGACTTCGGGGTAAACCGGATGCTCATGTGGACCTTGGTGACGACGCTCATCGGGGTGGCGTGGCTCGGGTTCTGGGTGGGCAGGCCCTTCACCTCCCGGCTGGGAGTGGTTGCGGCCGGACGGGCCAAGGAGTTGATCAGCGGCGCGGACAAGACCGTGGCGGTGATCTTCGCCCTTGGGTCGATCGGCTTGGTCGTGGTCGCGAACGTGATGACCGCCTCGCAGTACCCGCATACGATTCCGATCCAGGAGACGACCCTCAAGATCGACCCGCTGCCGCCGGAGCCCTCGGCCGTGCAGGCGAAGGTGTTGGATGCGACCTACGATGTGCCGACTCGTACGCTCGCCTTCCGGGTCGAGGTTCATAACACCGGAGATCGTCCCTTGGTGCTCAAGGAGTTCACGACGGCCAACGTCCGCTTCCTCAATGAGCAGGTTCCGGGAAATACCTGGAATCCGGACTTCCCTGAGGTCTACGGTGGAACGATGAAGATCACTCCCTCCGAGCCGATTGCGCCCGGAGAGACCAAGGTGCTCGAAGTCGTGATGGCGAGTGCCGAGTGGGAGAACCAGCGGCTGACGATGTACCACGAGACGACGAACCGCTTTGGCGGGCTGCTCTTCTTCAGCGACCCGACCGGGGCGCGGAGCATCATCGCGGTCGCCGACCAGCTGGTGATTCCGAAGTTCGGTGTGACGCAGTTGTAGGTTTCTTCGGCTCTTCTGGCAGAGCCGAGTCCGGTGCGCCCTTCTGCTCCCCTCGGGGAGGGAAGGGCGTTCCTTTTTGTTCCCCAGGCCGTCCCGACGAAACCAAGCGGAACGGCACAGGGAAGATCCTGAAAAGATCCCTGCATGTAGCGATTGCCACCGAGTGTGCAAATGGATTAGCCTGCATGTCTCACAAACAGGCTGAGAACGAGGAGGGATGAGGATCGGGAATCCTCCCCATTCGACCGCGCCGCTTGGCGGACGCCGAGTGCATGACAGGAAACTAAAGGAGGAGAAATGGAAAGGGAAAGAGAGAAGGAGGGGGAGAGCAAGAAGAGCGGAGGAAGGGCGGGGACGTCAAGCTGCGCCCGAGCGTTGCGTTCGCCCCAATTCTGGCCGGGGATTCTCGCCCTGGTTCTTGCGCCTTCAGCTCTCTTCGCAGCCCAGGTGCTCTCGATCGAAGGGGTCGGTATGGCAACGTCGAACTATGCGGTTCAACTCTCGGTGGGGGACACCCTGGACGCGGGAAGGACCATCCGGACCAACCATTTTGCTACCTGCACGCTCGGCTGGTCTGGAAATACAGAAAAGGTGAGCCTCGAGCCGGACAGCAACGCCGAGCTCGTGGGAGATAACCCGATCCGCTTCCGGCTCGACTCGGGTACGATGCGACTCTCCGGTAAGGATGTCGAGGTGGCAACGGCACAGGCAACCACGACCATCAGGCAGGCCGGAAGCTACTTGATCTCACTCAAGGATCGCAAGGAGATCGTGGATGTCCTTGCAGGGGAGGCGGCCGTGGTCGTCGGCGCGAATAAGGAGCAGTATGCGCTCCGCGGGGGAGAGGAACTCGAGATCGGTGCGAACGGGGCGGTCAAGAAGGGATCGGTGGCACCCAAGGGGGAAGGCAAGTAAATCCGCTGGCCGCCGTGGTCCGGGCTGTCACGGTTGCCATGGGCGATCTCTTCTTCGCCTGGGTGAATGAGGCTCGATGAGCGAGAGGTTCTGGCGCGTCCTGCTCAGCGGAGCAGCTGGGATCCTGCTCTTTCTCCTGGCTGCGTATGGGCTTCGGACAGCCTATAGCTGGAAACGGGAGCCGGACCGGCTTCGCGGCAACTTGGCGGTGATTCTCGGTCTCTGCTTCCTTCTTGCCTTCCTCGGGTACTTGGCGCGCAGCCATCATCCCTGAGCCGCGCTTGATCGGTTGCTGCCGGACAACGCGGATGGGTGATGCGGAAGGAAGACACCGATGCTGCGCGCCACCAAGGCTCTCCCCCTACCACTGGGCGGGCGAAAAGAATCCCATCCCGTTTGTCAGTTCAAACGCAATGCGGAGCACCGATAGGCCGACTACCACGAAGAGAAAGATCAGGAGGTTACGAAAGTTGGTCTCGTTCCCGTCTCCCCCGGGCGGCGGCCATTTTGGATTGGCGACCATAGATGATTAGCCTAACAAAGTTTCGGAGTTTGCAAATGCAAGAATTGCATTGCGGAGGAGAAAGGTTTCCTCGCAGGCAATGGCATTGCCATGGGATGATCTGGGCGTGAGCCTATGGGCCTTTTCTGCCATCCATTCCCTTCGTTGCTGTTCAAGAGCACAAATTGCTTGCGCGGCAGCCTTGGTTTCGGCAGAGTGAAGTGCGATCAAGCGGGAAGGAAAACCACCCACCCGAGTGGGAAAGGGAAGGGATCAGTCCGCTTCAAGAAGAGGAGGAGAGGATAATATGGGCGCAATTTGGCTCGTCCTTTGCTGGATGTTGATTTTCGTAGCCGCTTTCGCGATCAAGGGCTAGCCCCGGCGCGGTTCGGAACGGTTTAACAGGCGGCCTGCCCCAACCAACCAAAAAAGGGGAAGAACGGGCAGGCGGCTTGTACATTTTTGTCGTGGCCTTCTCTTAAACAAGAGGAGAGTTCGCAGTCGTTAGCTTTGTAGCTTCGTCATCGGAGTGCCTCTTTAGCCTGGAGTTCCAGGCATCAAGAAAGAAAAGCTGCTTTGCACGCAGTGCGTGTGCGGCTAGAACGTTTCCGTCACATCGCCGCATAAGAGCATGGCCGAGCCGTAAAAGGGATTCTTGATCTCCTTGTCGGTCTGGATCCAGCTTGCCTGAGCCATCGGGCAGGTGCAGACGAAGTAGTGGCCAGTCTGGACATGGTGATCGCGGAAGAGCGCGATCAGCCGATCGCTGACATCCTTGTAGGCGAGCCGTGCGGCATCGAGGTCGGTCGCTTTCGCCAGCCGATCCAAGTCTGCGGGAAGCTCTTTGGGGAAAAAGCCGCTCTTCTCGCGCTCGATTGGGCTTTTCATGGCCGCCGCCTGGGAGGCGACTCCTTTGAGGGAGTCATCCGCCAGCGCTTTGCCGATGGCGAGGTAGGGCGGCATCACTGAGTCGAGCGCAGGGAGCAGCGGCTCTGCCATGATCACGGATGTCCAAGCGGCTACGATCCAGATGATGGCGAAAAGCGCGTAACTTCTCTTCATACGTTCTTCCTCTAACATCCGCTCAATCTGTTCCGGCCGAAAGGCTCACGACGAGGGAATCCTGTTGCCTTTCTCTCTTCGGTGCAAAGACCATAACTGCAAGATCCGCGCGGAGCAAGGCTCTGCCTAGGGCTTGACGGAGAAGCTGAACATCATCCCGCTGTGGAGATGCTCGAGGATATGGCAGTGGGCCATCCACGTTCCGGGGTTGCTCATGTCGACCAGCAGATCGACAGTGTCGCCGGCGCCGACGAGAACCGTATCTTTCCAAGCCTTGTTCGGGTTGTCCTCCCCGTTGGTATTGAGCACCAGAAATCGCTGACCATGCATGTGAAAGGGATGTTGCATGGGATGAAGCGAATGGATGTCATTGATAATCCGTATTTTGGCGAAACTTCCCTGCTTAAAGAACCAGTCGATGTTGCCCCCCATGTCGCCCATGCCCTTTTCCATCTTCTGTCCCAAGACCTTGCCCGTATCCAGATCGACGATCTCCCAATGAACCTCCCGGGAGGTCGAGGCCTTGTTCTGGTTGTACATGTGGTCCTCCCATTCGACCTTGGCCCCCGTCTTGGCCAGGATCGTCAGGAGACCCGGGAAGGCGGCGCCTGGTTTGGGAGCGGTCGGAGCGCTGCCCGGTTCCGCCAGTTCCTTCGCAGCCTGTTTCGTAACCGAGACGAGGAAACGGATCGTCTTGTCCGGAGCAGTATCGCGAAAGCGGGCGGCCAGCGGCTCCATCTCTTCGATGGTCGCTTTGTTCTCCCGCAGAAGGCCGAACTCCTTAGCGTAAGAAGGGCTCGCCTCCTCCGATCCGACGCGGAAGGTCACGAGCTCATAGGTCCGCGCGCCGACCAGGGGATCGACGGCATGGTGAATGAGCTTGTATTCGCCCTCCTGAGAAAAGTAACACTCGACGATCTGCCGCTCCGAAGGGCTCACGACGACGGCGTCGGCCCACTGCTCCCGCTCGTAACGTCCGCCATCGGTTCCCACGAGCTTCATCTGGACGCCCGGAGTCTGGATCCGGAAGGGACGGGCGGAAGCGCTATCAACCAGATAGAGGCGGAGGACCTCCCCTTTCTTGACGTCAATCTGCAGGTGGGTTTGGCCGTTGACCAGAGGGGTATTCCCGTACCGACCCATGAAGGCGAAGTTGATGTAGTCGGCGTGGTACTCCGGAACGACGCCGTCCTTGATGAGGATGTCGGAGAGGATCAGCGGAATTTCCCGGTTGGCCGGGCCCCAATAGTCCTTGTCGGAAGGCTCGACCATGTAGACCCCGTAGAGTCCGATCTCCTGCTCGAAATCATCCCGGAAGTGAGGGTGATACCAGTAGAATCCGGGATCGGGGAAATAAAGATGATAGACATAGCTTGCGCCGGGGGCGATCGCCGGCTGGGTGACATCGGGAACCCCGTCCTGCGTGTTGTCCTGGCGCAGCCCGTGGGAGTGGATCGTGGTCGGCACTCCGGTCTGGTTGTTCAGGGAGACCGTGATATGGCCTCCTTGCGGAACCCAGAAAAAGGGTCCAGGGACCGAACCGTTGTAGGCCAGAAGCTTAACCTTTGCCCCCGCGATCGTCTGCTGTACCTTGACCGCGGAAAGGGAATAGCTCTCCCCATCCTTGAGGTGCACGACCTCGGACGGCTTGGTCGCCGGGAAGGAATCGGGATCGACGGAAAAGTCGTACTGCTTCCCGGGCCCCGCGCTTCGCTTCTCCAAGAGGACGAAGCTTCCCGCAGCGACGGCGGCCAGCGCGAGTAGGAACAGCCATTTCGGGGCTTTCTTCCCACCGACGGGTTGCAACAACATAACTTTCCCCTTCTTTCCCTTTTGCTGTCCTCACGCGCGACAAGCGTATCTTGTCTTTTACATTAACCGAGAAGAGAGAGCGGTGCCAGCGGAACCCCTAGGAGGCGCTGGCTTCGATGCCTCGGGGCCCGGTCATCCTGGGCCGACGTGCCATGCGCCGATAGGCGAAGGCACCCACACCCCCCACGACGAGAAGTCCTACCGCCGCAAGAGCCATCCAGATGACGCCCATCCCGACCGTGATCGGAAATTGGAAGACCAGCGGTTTGCCATCCGGTCCGGTCTTGCCGACCAGCGTGAGTTCGACCATGTAACGGCCTCGATCCGGCAAGTTGAGATCCAAGGAAGCGACGCCGTTTGAGTAGACCTGAGCCGGGAATTGGGCGGCCACCTTGCCGTCGGAGGAGAGAACCTTACACTCGATCGGGATCTTCCGAAGCTGCGGGGTCACCAGATCGAGCACAAGACTCATCTTCCCGGTGGTCGGGACGTTCCGACAATAGGTCTTGAAGCTTCCCATGCCGCCCATGCCGTCCGTTCCGCCATGGGCGTAGACATAGACATCCATGTGAATCGCGTAGCCCGCCTGCTGCATCATGCCGCATTCGAGGCCGCCGCTTCCGCCGCCGTGCGCCCAGGACAAGCGTGGTTGCATGCCCCACGCAACGGCGAGAGAAATCCCCAGGATTCGTCCCAAGGTTAGCCATTTCTTCCGCATCACCTTCTCCTTTTGCTATTCCCTGCCCCGCATGAGAAGCGAGGCCGACCAACCGTTGATCCTAACGTAATAATTACTGGCGATTCCGTCCTTGCCGCAAGAAGAAAGTCCCCTTGCTTTCCACGCAGTCGCGGCCCGGAGAGTCCTCGATCCATGAATCGGGGTTTGTCCTCTCTGGGCATGATCTCCCGAGCCTCGCCCCGCCGAAAAGGCAATCGGATTTCCTCCCGGTTCCGCGCGCCTTGGACTTGGATCAGGGCTTTGGCCGCACTTTTTCCGCTCTCTCTCCGGGGATCTCCCTTTTTTCTTTTGCGCCCTCCTTCTCCTCCGAGTAGGCTTATCCCCAAAGGTGAGCAACTGGTGCATTGACAAGGGGAGACTTGCGGAACAGCGGCCCGGCAGGAGGGATTGGACGTCGGCCGCGGCGGGAGTTCGCTTGGTTCTAGGGGTTTGCGCTGCCTTGCTGTTTCTCCTTCCGGATTCCTCCTTTGCCCACCGCCATCGCCCGAAGGGACCCATCGACTGTGGCGTCGTCAGCCAGGAAGGCTACACCGCACATCTGGACATCTGCAAGTATGAGCCGATGAAGATGTACGAGAGCTACTGCGAGAATGTTCCGAAAACCGGGGAAGCGACGCTCGTGCTCGACCTCATGAGCCATCCTCTCTGGAAGACGCCGGTTGCGCTTACGCTCTTCCGCGAGCAGGGCAAGGAGGTCGTGGCGGACGCCCCGCCGCATGTCTACCGGGAAGGAATTGCCTCGCTCCGTGTTCATTTTGCCACCCCGGGCCGCTATACGCTGGAGGTCAAGCCCCAGGGGGTGTTGAACGCAGCCAGCCAGCCGGTCGTGCTCAAGTTCCCCATCTCGGTCGGCATGCCTTCCCCGAAGAGTTTTGCCTCGCTTGGCGTGGGCGAGTTTGTCGCGGTAGCGATCCTCGGCTTCTTGCTCTATCGCTTCTGGCGCAAGCGCCAGTTCGAAAGGCTAAAAAAATCGCGCCCATTCTGAGACGGCCGCCCCGTCAGGTTTGTTTCCGAGAATCTCAAGATCACGGGAGGAAAGCCATGTACGACAAGATCCTGGTGGCCTACGACCGCTCCGAGGGAGGACGGGCTGCGCTCGACGAAGGGCTCTGTCTTGCGAAATCGCTCGGGAGCGAGTGCGGGGTTCTCTGGGTCGTTCCCCCCGTGCCCTACTTTTTTTTCGACATCGGCCGCGAGATCGAAATGCAGCAGCAGCGGGAGGAGGCATTTCTGGCGGAGATCGAAAAGGATGTCGAATCGGCCGGCCGTCGGTGCGGCTATCGCGCTGCCGTCTTCCGGAAGACGGGAAG
>NZ_CABFVA020000038.1 GCF_902143375.2 Methylacidimicrobium tartarophylax
GAAAGCAGATTCCTTGCCAACCTTCCGACTCAGCGTCGGTGTTTTTGGCACGCAAGCTGCTCGATGCGGTTTATGAAAGGAACGAGTACGGAACGAACGGAAGGGCAGCGGCCCGACGGAGAACCGGGAGCGAGCCAGGGAGCCGCTTCGGCGGTCTCCTTGACGCAAGAGGCGGCGGAAAAGATCAGAAACCTGCTCGAGGAAGATGGTCGGACGGATCTCAAGCTCCGCGTTTATGTCACCGGCGGAGGCTGTTCCGGGTTCCAATACAATTTTGCCTTCGATGAAAAAGTCGAAGAGGACGATTTGACCTTCGAAACCGAAAAGGTGGCCGTGGTGGTCGATGCGCGGAGCCTCTCGTTCTTGGCGGGCGCGCAAATCGGCTATGAAGAGGATCTGGGGGGCGCACGCTTCGTGGTGGTCAATCCCAATGCCGCTTCCACGTGTAGCTGCGGTTCCTCCTTTTCGACCTGCAGCAAATCGGAAGAGTAGGAAGGCGGGAGAGCATGGCGATTGAACTGACGGAAGCCGCAGCCGACCGGCTCAGATCCTTTCTCCAAGGCGGGCCCGAGGATGCCGCTTTCCGTGTCGGGTTGACCCGGTCCGGATGCGCCGGATGGAGTTATCTACTGGAAAAGGCGGAGACCATTTCTCCGCAGGATCGGCTTTTCGAGTGCCGGGGAATCCGGCTCGTCGTTGATGCGGAAAGCCTGCCCCTCCTCGACGGGCTACTCCTGGATTACGTCCGTAAGCCGTTCGCGGAGGGTTTTGCGTTCCATAATCCCAAGGCGAAGAGCGAGTGCGGGTGCGGGCAGAGCTTCAGCGCCTGATGCCGGCGCATTTCCCTGCGTTCCCGGCGGTGCCTGCTTTTTTTCGGTCGTCCACTGCCGCCGGCGTTTCTTTTGTCGGAAGCCTGCTGTGCAGAAGCGGACAAAAGCAAACAAGGAGCTGTCGCGGTTCCGACAGCTCCTCTCCTCCATCGTGGTGGGAAGGAAGCAATCCCTCCTATTCTTGAACGGCCGGTGGGAAACGCAACAACTTGGCACGCTCCCTGCTCGATTCCCAATGATGCGAGGCTCTCCGCGCGGGAAAGCGGGGGCCGCCCGCAACAACGAAGAAACCGCCAGAAAGGGAAGAAGCGATGGAAGCTCTGATGGAACCTGGACGAGTGAGCGAGCGGTTTTCGAAACTCAAGGGGCTGGCGATCGCGGTTGCGCCCCATAAGGGATGTGGGTCGTCCGGCGGCAGCGGCAAGTCGAGCTGCGGCTCGAGCGCCGGCTCCGGCGATCTCCCTCCGGACGTTTGGGAGAAGGTCAAGAATCATCCCTGCTACAGCGAGGAAGCGCATCATCACTATGCCCGGATGCACGTGGCGGTGGCTCCCGCCTGCAATATCCAGTGCAACTACTGCAACCGGAAGTACGATTGTGCCAACGAGAGCCGCCCGGGGGTGGTCAGCGAGCGGCTGACTCCGGAGCAGGCGGCCCGGAAGGTTCTCGCGGTGGCTTCCGAGATCCCGCAGATGACGGTCCTCGGGATTGCGGGTCCTGGGGATCCCTTGGCGAATCCGGACAAGACCTTCGGCACGTTCGATCGGGTGTTCAAAGCGGCTCCCGACATCAAGCTCTGCCTCTCCACCAATGGGCTCGCCCTGCCGGATCATGTCGCCCGGATCAAGGATTTCAAAGTCGATCACGTGACGATCACGATCAACATGATCGATCCGGAGGTCGGGGCCCGGATCTACCCTTGGGTCTTCTTCCGCCACAAGCGGTATACGGGAAAGGATGCGGCGAAGCTCCTTTCCGAGCGGCAGCTCGAAGGCCTGGAGATGCTGACCCAAGCGGGAATTCTCTGCAAGGTCAACTCGGTGATGATCCCCGGAATCAACGACGACCATCTGGTCGAAGTGAACAAAGCGGTGAAGAGCCGGGGGGCTTTCCTTCACAACATCATGCCCCTGATTTCCGCGCCCGAGCATGGGACGGTCTTTGGGCTTTCCGGGCAGCGCGGTCCGACGGCGCAGGAGCTGAAGGCGCTCCAGGACAAGTGCGAGGGAGAGATGAACATGATGCGCCACTGTCGGCAGTGCCGAGCCGATGCGGTCGGCCTGCTGGGGGAGGACCGGGGCGCCGAGTTCACCACCGAGCGGATCGAGTCGATGGAGGTTCAGTACGATGCCGGGAAGCGCCAAGCCTATCGCGACTCGGTGGAGGTGGAGCGCTCAGCCAGGAGGGCGGCTCGGGAGCAGGAGCTCCTGACTCTGGCCGGAGAGAACAGCAATCGGAAGATTCTCCTGGCGGTCGCCACGAAAGGCGGGGGCAAGGTGAACGAACACTTCGGCCATGCCAAAGAGTTCCAGATCTATGAGATGAGCACGGCGGGCGCCAAGTTCGTCGGACATCGGCGCGTCGATCTCTACTGCCAAGGGGGCTACGGAGAAGAGGATGCTCTCGCAGGGGTCATTCGCGCGATCAACGACTGCGTGGCGGTGCTGGTTGCCAAGATCGGTGCTTGCCCCAAGGAGGAGCTTCGGAAGGCGGGGATCGAACCGATCGACCAGTATGCCTATGGCTACATCGAAACGTCGGCAATCTCCTACTACCGCGGCTACCTCGAGAGACTCAAGTCCGGAGCCGTTGCGGACGTCGAGCGCGGAGACGCGGTGATTCGCCAAGGGGCTTTTGTGGAGGTGGGCGCGCCTGCGGGTCAGGCGGCGTAAGCAAAAAAGCGAAAGGAAAGGAGCGGGAGAAATCGATGCCATACAAGATCGTGGCTTCGCAGTGCACGGGTTGCTCGGCCTGCGAGCCGGAGTGTCCGAACAAGGCGATATCGGAAAAGGACGGGATCTTCCTGATCGATCCCAAAAAGTGCACGGAGTGCATCGGTTTCTTCGATGAGCCGCAATGCGTGGCCGTCTGCCCGGTGGACAAAACCTGCATCGTGGACAAGAGCTTCCCTCGGTACCAGAAATGAAGATTACCCTCACCCCCAGAGCCGAGGCCTTTATTCAGAAAATGATCCGGATGGGTGGAGGCGGAAGTCCCGGAGCGGGGATGCGCTTGACTGCTTCCCCCGGCGGCTGTTCCGGACTGGCGACGGAATTCACCATCGAGCCGGGGCCTCGGACAGGCGATGCGATTTGGGAAGGAAAGGGCTGCCGGATCTTCGTCCCGCCGGAAAGTCAGCCCTTGCTCCAAGAGGCGATTCTCCATTTTGTCGAGAACCCGATGGAGACGCGGCTCATCGTCCTCTCCGGCCCCTCGGGTAACTGTGCCTGTTCTCAGGAAGCAGCCTCGGCAGCCGCAGGCACAGCCAGCAAAGGCGGGTAGGAAGAAAGCATCCATGGGAGCGGAGGAAGCGGTTGCCGACTGTGGCGACGAGCGGCTCGCGGAAGCGCACTGGGAGCCGCTTTCGAGCCGAAGCGAAGCGTTGCTCCGGGCGGCGGGTCTCTCCTTTTGCGCCCGCTCCCGGGCCGAAGCTCTTCTGCGCGAAGCCACCCAGGCCGAACCGCATCACATCGCCGTTCTGATCGCCAACTACCGCTATACCTTCTATGCGGGCAAGCTTGCGGAAGCGAGGGACTGGGCCTTGGCTTGCCTGTCGGCCGTGGCCGAGAAGGCGGGCTTTCCCAAGCGATGGACTCTGGTTTGTCCTCCCGACAGGGCGGAACGGTCCCGCGAGGATCCGCTCTTCCGCCTCTATCTCTTTGCCTTGAAGGCCTACGGCTATTTGGAAATCCGCCTGGGAGAGCGGGAAACGGGTCTCGCCGCCTTGCGTAAGCTGGAGGAGCTCGACCCCGAGGGGCTGCTGCGGGGAAAGGATCTACGGCGGATCGTCGAGCAGGGACAGACGGAGGAAGAGGACTAGCCCTACGGAGGAAGCGATGGGAATGGACGACGAAGTCGAGCTGGAGGGACCACCGGCCTTCACTTATGGACAGAAAGTGATGTCGCGGAAACACATCCGAAATGACGGCACTTTTCCAGGCAAGGAAATCGGCGAGATCTTGATCAAAAAGGGCGAGATGGGGATGGTGACGAGCATCGGCACCTTTCTGCAGCGTTTTTATATCTACGGCGTCGACTTCTACGAGCGCGGCTATGTGGTCGGGATGAAGGGGAAGGAGCTCGATCCGGTGCCGGAAGAGAGCCCCGGACGAACCGAGGCTGAGGCAAGTCATGGATGAGGCCGACCGGATCTACCTCGATCACAACGCCACCACGCCTTTGCGGCCGGAAGCTCTCGCCGCGATGGTTCCCTATCTTCGAGAGCAGCATGGGAATCCCTCCAGCCCCGGCTTCAGCGGCAGGCTCGCCAAGGAAGCGGTCGTGCGGGCGCGGAGCGAGGTGGCCGGCCTGATCGGCGCCCAGGCGTCGGAGATCCTCTTTACCAGCGGCTCCACGGAGTCGATTCACCAGGCGATCCTGGGGGCGCTCGAGCTTTCGCCCGATCGGCCGCGGGTGGTGTCGACGGCAGTCGAGCACCCGAGCACCGCCCTGCTTTTGGAGCGGTTGGAAGGCCGCGGAGTGGAAGTCGTTCGCCTCCCCGTCGATCGCCAGGGCCTGCTCGACTTGAGAGAGCTCCAGAGTGCGCTCGAGAAGCCGGCGGCGCTGCTTTCTCTGGTCTGGGTCAATAACGAGACCGGGGTGGTCAGCCCGGTGGAACGGGCCGTCGGCCTGGCGAAGGAGAAGGGGATCCTCTGCCATTTGGATGCGGCGCAGGCGGTCGGAAAGATCCCGGTGAATGCCCAGAAGCTCCCCTTCGACCTGCTCTCTTTCTCGGCTCATAAGCTCGGCGGACCCAAGGGGATCGGAGTCCTCTTCGTCCGAAAAGGGGTTCGCATCCCTCCTCTTTTCTGCGGCCATCAGGAGCGGGGCCGGAGAGGGGGGACGGAAAACGTCGCCGCCATCGCGGGATTCGGTGTCGCGGCCCGACTCGCTGCGACCGGGCTCGCGGATCGGAGTGAAGCGGTGGCGCGGCTCCGCGACCGCTGGGAGGAAGGGATCCTCCAAGCGCTTCCCGATGTCGTGACGATCCACGGCAGGCGTAGCCCCCGAGTGGCGAACACCACGAGCATCCAGTTCGCTCGGATCGAGGGCGAAGAGCTCCTCGCCCGGTTGGAGCGGCGCGGCATTGAGGCTTCCTTGGGCTCGGCCTGTTCCAGCGGTGGCGGAGCGCCTTCGCGCATTCTGCTGGCGATGGGGCTTTCGGCGGAGGAGGCGCAGGCTACTCTCCGGTTCAGTCTCGGGGAGGAGACGACGAGCGAGGAGCTCGACCGAGCGGCGCGCGCCATCGCGGAAGAGGCGTCTGCTGTCCTGGGGAGGCAAACAGCGGGAGGAAGAGCAGGATGAAGATCATGATTCGGCGGGCGGTCTCGGGTCTGATGTCCGTTTACGTGGCAAAAAAGGATCTGGAAGAGCCCGTCGTTGCCGTGGAGAAACCGGGATTTTGGGGTGGGACGGTCACCCTGGCCAACGGATGGCGCTTCCAGCTTCCGGAAATGCCCGGCGACACGCCATTCCCGATTACCGTCGAGGCGCGGCGCTTGGCCGAGGGGGCAGGGGAATGAGGGAAGCGTCTTCGTCGGAAGGGCGGGCTTTTGAGATTCCGCTCTCCGATCCCGATCTGACGGAAGAAGAGCTCTTCGCCGTCGATTCCGTGCTCCGCTCTCCGGAGATCGGCGGCGGGGCCTTTGTCGAGCAGTGGGAGAGAGAGTTCGCCGCCTGGGTAGGGCGCAACCATGCGGTGGCGGTCAGCAGCGGGACGATCGGTCTCTGGCTCGCCCTCCGGGCCCTGGGCATCGGGACCGGGGATCGGGTAATCCTTTCGGGCTATTCGTGGCATCAAATCGGGGCGGCGATCGCCCTCTGCGGGGCGGAGCCCGTCTTTACGGAGATCGACTACTGGTCGGGAACGCTCTCGGCGACGCGGGCGGCAGAGGCAAGTGGCGGGGGCGTGCGGGCCATCCTTGCCGGGAATACTCTGGGCCATCCCGCGGCGTGGAAGGAACTCCAGCGGCTGGCGGAGGAGCAGGGGCTCCTCCTGTTGGAGGATTCGACCGAATCCGTGGGCTCTCGATACGGCGATCGGAGGACGGGCGGCTTTGGACGGGTGGCGGTCTTCGATTTTTCACAGCCCGGAGCGCTCGCCAGCGGAGAAGGCGGGATGGTCGTAACCGACGACGAAGAGTTGGCAGCCCAGATTCGGTATGGCCGGAGCCGCTCCCGGGAGGAGCGATTTTCCGGCATCGCGACCATGGTTCCTCCCCTCCACGCGCTGCCCAGCAACCTCACGGCGGCTCTGGGGCTTGTCCAACTCAAGCGGGTCGAGAAGATCTTGGAGCGCCGCCGGGTTGTGGAGGCTTGGTACTTTCAGCAGATGAAATCCTTCGAAGGGATCAAGGATCCCTATGTCGCTCCCGAAGCGACGGAGGTGCACTGGTTTCTCTACCCGGTTCACTTGGGCACGCGTTTCACACGGTCGAGCCGGGACGCGATTCTCGAGGATCTCGTCCAAGCGGGGATCGAGGCATCCGCCTACTGCCAACCGATGCATCTCCATGGTTGTTTCCTGGAGGGCGGCTGGCGGAAGGGCCGTCTGCCGGTAACCGAGAAGGTTGCGGACCGCTCCATCGTTCTCCCTTTTCACGCCCATCTGACCGAAGAGCAGGTCGCCTTCATCGTAAAGACCCTCAAGGATGCCTCGATCAACGTGGGAGCCGGAGCGGCGATCTACTTGTAATACAGAAACAAAAGGGAGGATGCATGAATGAAGAAGTTGTGATCCATGTCCGCTTCGCCAACGACGGAGCGGTGCAGGAGATCGGGGAGAGGCCGCCCGGGCTGACCGCCCAAGCGTGGTTCGGGCGGCTCTGGAAGACAGCGGGAGATAAGTTCCAGGCATTCGCCGGCGGCCGGGGAATTTTCCGATTGTCGCGCGGCGAGATGGAGGAGTTGCAGGACCATGGGAAAGAGTCGGCCTCCGAAGGAGCGGTGGAGAAAGGGGTGGAAGGATGAGCGATCTGCTTGGCGAGATGATCGGGTGCCTGGAGGCGGGCAAGCTCGTCCCCTACTTGGGGCCGGGGATCTGGCGCTTGGAGGAAGGGATCGAAGCCCCGTTTCCGACGGGCGGCGAGAGTCTGTCGGAAAGTCTTGCCCGACGGGTCGCCGTCCCGGGGCGAGTGCGGGGGAATCTCTCCGCCACCGCGCAATACATCGAGAGCAATCGGCATCGAAAGACTCTGCGCAAGCTCCTGCTTGAGACCTTCTCAGTGCCGGTTCCGAAGCTTTCCCTCCACGATCGCCTGGCGACTCTTCCTTATCTCCCGATGATCGTCGACGTCTGGTACGATGGTGCCCTCCGAACGGCATTCGCTTCCCGCTCGGACTGGGGAGAAATCCAGGGGGTGAGCCAAGCGGAGCATCCGGGAGGCTGGACGAAAGCGTTTGGTCCGGATGGGACGGAGGTCCCCCTCGACGAGTCTGCGCGCTGGGCGACCGTGCTCTATAAGCCTTTGGGATCGGTCAGCCCCGCCGGGAATTTTGTGATTTCGGACTCCGATTATGTAGAGGTGTTGACCGAGATCGACATTCAGACCCCGATTCCGCCGGTGGTCCAAGCGCGGCGCCGGGAGAGCCGCTTCCTCTTCATCGGATGCCGGTTTTCGACACAAACCGAGCGCACCTATGCCCGGCAGATCCTGAAACGATCCTCGGATCACCACTGGGCACTTCTCCCGGCGGAGCTCTCTCGGAACGAGGAGCGCTTCTTGCGGGAGCTCCGGATCGAGCGGATCCCGCTCTCCTTGCGTGATCTGTGTGAAGGGCTCTTCCGCCCGTTGGAAGCCGCGGCCGCAGATTTGTCGGAAAGCCGACGAGAATCGTAGCGTTTGGCCAGAAGGGCACATCGGGGCGACTTCCTCTCTATGAGGCTCCTTTGACCGACGCCCCGGTCAAGCGAGGGGGAAGGGACACCAAGGTTGGCACGCGGCCTGCTGCTATTCCTGATAGAGGATTAAAATGATTGATCCCATACTTGCCGCATTAAGCCGCCTTTCGGCGGCGGAGGAATTTCTCGACTATCTCGAGGTTCCTTACGATCCGCAAATCGTTCGCGTCAACCGCCTCCATATTCTCAAGCGCTTTCAGAAGTACCTGCTCTCGTCCGCCGCCCCCAAGGCGCGGGCCGAAAAGGATCTGCACCTCTTCTATCGCGGTCTGCTCGAGCAGGCCTATCAGGATTTCGTGATCTCGACTCCTTTGCAGGAAAAGGTATTCGCCGTTTTTCAGCAACCGGTCGAAAAGAAGAAGCCCGCGGCCGCGACCGTCGCGATCGAAGATCTGCGCGCTTCTCTTCGGAGCGGGTCGATGGGAGGACAGGCGCCCACCGGCAAGAGGAGCGGTCTTCCTTCGGGAGGGAGTTCCTCGTGAGGGGGCCAAATATCGTCGTCTGCGTCAAACAGGTACCGGATAGCGCACAGATCCGGGTTCATCCGGTGACCGGGACGATCATGCGCCAAGGGGTGCCTGCAGTGCTCAATCCCTACGATCTCTTTGCCTTGGAAGAAGCTCTCCAGATCAAAGATCGGCTAGGAGGGCGCATTGTCGCCCTCTGCATGGGGCCGCCGCAGGCGGAAGCGGCGCTACGAAAGGCTCTTTCCCTCGGAGTGGACGATGCCGTGTTGGTCTCCGATCGCGCGTTCGCCGGATCGGATACCCTGGCGACCTCCTTTGCCTTGGCCAGCGCCATTCGGCAGGTGGGCCAAGAGCAGCCGGTCGACCTGGTCTTCACCGGGAAGCAGACGATCGACGGAGACACGGGGCAGGTAGGGCCCGGCGTCGCCAAGCGGCTGGGCATGCAGCTCCTGAGCTATGTCTGCCGGATCCCCATCTTGGACATGGACAGCCAAAGCATCGTCGTTCATCGATGGACGGAAAAGGGGGTGCAGGTGTTGAAGAGTAAGCTGCCCTGCCTGATCACCGTTCTGGAAGGGACGAGCGAAGGCCGTTTTGCCTCTCTGCCGGAAATGATCCGGGCGGCCCGTCAGCCGATTCGGGTCTGGAACAGACAAGCGGCGGGGATTGAAGACTTGTCCAAAATTGGACTGAAAGGCTCCCCGACTGTCGTTGGAAAGGTCTTTGCGCCTTCCCGGCGTGCGGAACGGGCCGAATGCATCGAGTGGGAGCAGGATCAGGCCGAGAAAGCGGTCTCGCTTCTCTGGGAGAAGATCCGGGCGCGTCAGCCGGAGCTGGTCGAAAAGCTCTCCGGCGACAACGGGGGGGAGAACGGACAGGAGAGAGTTTCCGAATGAGCGAATCAGGTGGAAAGCCGGCGGAGAGGAAGGGAGCGGCGCGGAGGAAGGCGGCTTTGGATCCGCGATTGGCGGAATATCGCGGAGTCTGGGTCTTTGTCGAGCGGGATGAACAGGGGGTTCACCCGGTCTCCTGGGAGCTTCTGGGTGCGGCGCGAGCGCTCGCGGATCAACTCGGATCGGAAGTGGGAGCGGTGGTCGCGGGGGGGGCGGAGGAATCGCTCGAGTCCCATTGTCGGGATGCGGTCGCCTACGGCGCGGACCGGGTCTATCAGACCGTCCATCCCGTGTTGGCCGGGTATCGGAACGAACCCTACGCCAAGCTTCTCTGCGAGCTGGTCAAAAAGCATAAGCCGGAAATTCTTCTCCTCGGGGCGACCTCCCTTGGGCGGGATCTGGCGAGCAGCGTCGCTACGACGCTCGAGACCGGTTTGACCGCCGACTGCACGGAGCTCGCGATCGATCGGGAGAGCCGCGCCCTGGCGGCGACGCGACCCACCTTCGGGGGTAACCTTCTCTGCACCATTCTGACCCTGAACTATCGGCCGCAGATGGCGACGGTGCGGCCCCGGGTTCTCCCTCAGCCGAAGAAGGATCACGGGAGAAGCGGGCAGATCCAGAAGGAAGAGATCGATCTCTCCGAAGAGGAGATGGTCACGAAGCTTCTCGAATTTCTTCCGCACGCCGGGGGAGACCGGCTGGACCTCTCGCTTGCCGAAGTGATCGTCGCCGGCGGCAAGGGTCTGCAAAGGGCGGCCAACTTTTCCCTGCTCGAGGAGCTGGCTCGGGCCTTGGGCGGAGAGGTGGGGGCGACCCGGGCGGCTGTCCAGGCGGGATGGGTCGATGTCCAGAGACAGATTGGGCAGACCGGGAAGACGGTGCGGCCCAAGCTCTATATCGCCGCAGGGATCTCCGGGGAGATTCAGCATCGGGTCGGGATGGAGGGCTCGGATCTGATCGTGGCGATCAACACCGACCCCAATGCCCCCATTTTCGAAGTCGCTCATTATGGAATCGTCGGGGACGCGTTGATTCTTCTCCCTCTGCTGACGCGCATGGTGCGCGGGCAGGCCGTTGCGACAAAAACGTCCGGGCTCGAGGTCTGTTCCTCATCATGAACGAACGGTTTGATGCGATCGTCGTCGGTGCGGGTCCCGCCGGGACCGCCACTGCTCTCACCCTGGCCCGAGGAGGATGGAAGGTCCTTCAGATCGAACGGGGGGAATATCCGGGTTCGAAGAACGTGCAGGGGGCGATCCTCTATGCCGATTCGCTACAGAAGCTCATTCCCAATTTCCGGGAAGAAGCGCCGCTCGAGCGGCACCTCGTCGAGCAGCGGGTCTGGGTTCTGGATGATCGGTCCTACATCGGGAGCACGTACCGCTCTCCCGTTTCGAGCGATGCCGAGCCGGATCGCTACACGATCCTGAGGGCGCAATTCGATAAGTGGTTTGCCAAGAAAGCGCAAGAAGAGGGCGTCCTCTTGATTTGCGAAACGACCGTTCTCGATCTGCTCCGGGAGGGGGAGAGGGTGGTCGGAGTTCGCACCGACCGGGAACAGGGAGAGGTCTACGCCGACGTCGTGATCCTGGCGGATGGAGTCAACTCGGTGCTGGCGCGTAAAGCCGGCATTCGACCCGAGCTGAAAGCGGGAGAGGTTGCGCTCGGAGTCAAGGAGCTTCTGTTCTACTCCCAGGAGAGCTTGGAAGATCGTTTCGGGATTCAGGGCGATGAGGGAGTCGCGATCGAGATGGTCGGCAAGATCACGCGAGGAATGGTGGGGACGGCTTTTCTCTATACCAATAAGGAATCCCTCGCCGTCGGAATCGGCTGTCTTCTCTCAGACTTTCGGAAGGAGAAGGTCCCGCCCTACGTGCTGCTTGCCCGCCTCAAGGAGCATCCGGCGCTGCGTCCGCTTTTACGCGACGGAGAGATGAAGGAATACACGGCGCATCTCATCCCGGAAGGAGGCTACAAGGCGATCCCGAAGCTCTCGGGGGACGGCTGGCTCATCGTGGGAGACGCGGGTATGTTCGTGAACTCGGTTCACCGCGAAGGCTCTAACTTGGCGATGGAGACGGGGAGGATCGCCGCGGAGACGGTGATCGAACTCAAGCAAGCCGGAGAACCCTTTACCGAACGCAATTTGCGCCGCTATCGGCAACGGCTCGACCAGAGCTTCGTGATGAAAGACCTGCGAAAGTACCAGCACGTCCATGAGGTGCTGGACCAGAACCGCCATTTTCTCACGACCTATCCGGAGCTCGTCAATCGAGCGGCGGAAACCCTTCTTCGGGTGGACGGAGTCGACAAGCGTGCTAAGGAGAAGGAGGTGACCCGAAGTTTCCGGAAGCACCGTTCCTATCGCGGCCTCTTCTCCGACGCGGTGAAACTGTGGAGGGCATTCCGATGAGCGAGGTGGAAGAAAAACTCTATCAAAACCGGTATCGGCTCGATGCGGGCCGCCCGCACATCCGCATCCGCGACCCGGAGGTCTGCCAGGCCCGGTGCACGGAAAAATCCTGTGCCGCCTGCTGTCCGGCGGGATGCTATACGCTGGGGCCCGAAGGTGCCATTACGCTGCTCACCGACGGCTGCCTCGAGTGCGGAACCTGCCGGATCATCTGCAGCGAGTTCCGCAACGTCGATTGGGAATATCCGCGAGGCGGCTTCGGGATCCTCTTTAAGTTCGGCTGATTGTCTGCCGCTCTTCGGCCCGCGTTCCTCTTCGCTGTTCTCCGGAACGATTCCGCTTGCTCCCCTGCGCAAGCCGTCTCCCAGCCGATACACCCCTCGAGAAGATCGTGTCTCGAGTTGGCACGAGTCGCGCTTTCTCAAGAAAAACTTGACCAGGTCCCCGGACGGGGACACTTGTAGTTAACGTTAAGATAAAGAAAGGGGAGGTTTTGCTATGAAGCTTGGGCGAAAGCGGTTGCAGCGTGGAATGATCTTCATTCTCGGGGTGTTTTCCCTCGTCGGATCTTTGGCAGGATCGAGCCAGGCTCGAGTTCTCGAGTCGACCAACGGGCCGAGGATCACGGTGGGGCCCGCAGGGCATGCCTATACGAAGGAAGAGCTCGCGAAGAAGAACTCCGGCAAGCCGGCGGTGAAGAAGCAGAAGAAGACGACGGCTTCGGAGAAGAGTCAGAAAGAAGCAGCGGGGAAAGAGTAGGGTACAGGATTGCCTCCAGAGGAAAATTCGTTGGTTTTGCGCGCTTCGTCTCCGAAAAGAGGCACCATGCGCATGAAGGGAGAGGGGCAAGGCTCGGACGCAGAGAAAGCGTGGGTTCTTCTGGCCGAACCCGACCAGAAGCTGGCGGCGACAGTCGGAGCGGAGTTGCAGAGTAGTGGGTTGGCTTGGCGTCGGGTTTCAACCAGCGACGAAGCTTTCCTGGAGCTCAATTTCGGCGAATTTGCTGCCGCTCTCTTCGATTCGGAGATGCCCGGACGTCCGGTTCTCGACGTGGTTGAGATGCTCCGCAGGCGCAACCTCTCGACTCCCATCCTGCTCTTCAGCGGGGATGCGGATTCCCGGTCGCGGATCCGGGCTTATGAAAAGGGAGTCGACAATGTCGTGCAGAAGCCGTGCTCGCCATCGGAACTTTCCGCTCATCTCAAGGCGCTGCTGCGCCGAAGGACCGGCACCCTCCCTTGGGTCCGAGCGGTGGAAGACCTGGAAATCGACTTTTCCGGCCGCCGGGTCTTTCGCGGCGGACAAGAGATCGCCCTCACACCCCGTGAGTTCGGTATTCTCGAGTATCTCCTTCGAAATCAAGGGAAGGCCGTGAGCTTCGAAGCGCTGGCCCAGGAAGTCTGGCACCAGCCCGAGCGAGCCAAGACCATCAGCAACGTCGTGCGTGTGCACATGGCCAGCCTGCGGAAGAAAGTCGATCACGGACGTCACGTGAAGCTCCTGCACACGATGCGCGGGTATGGTTTTGTTCTGCGAAGCGACAGTCATTAACGGGCTGGTTCCGGCTTTGCCGGAGTCGGAAGGGCGGGATGGGGAGCGGCGTCCGACAGGCGCTTGGATTCGGTCGGATTCCGGTAGCTCCATGCGACCGCTCCGCGGGTTTCCGCTTCTGCCAGAGCCTCCTCAATCCGGTGATGATGGGGGGATAGCAGACAAGCCGGGTCGGTCGCGCCCGCGTCTTGCGTGAGAAGGAAGGCCTGACAGCGACATCCTCCGAAGTCGAGTTCCCGACGTGGGCAGCTCCGGCAAGGCTCGGGGAGCCAGCTTGTCCCTCGGAACCGGTTAAAGGCTTCGGAATCAAACCAGATGTCCCGGAGGCTCTGTTCCCGCACATTCGGAAAGGAGAGGCTGGTGATCTCCCGGGCGGCCTGGCACGGAAGCACCTGTCCATCCGCTGACACCGTGAGGAAAGCGCGCCCCCAACCGTGGAGGCAGGCCTTCGGATAGTCGGCGTAGTAATCGGGGATGACGAAGAGGAGATCCATTTTGCCTTTCAGCCGCTTTTGGGCGGCGGCCGCGACGTTCGAGGCATGCTCGACTTGCGCTCGCGTCGGCAACAGCCATCGGCGGTTTGCGAGCGCCCAGC
>NZ_CABFVA020000039.1 GCF_902143375.2 Methylacidimicrobium tartarophylax
CGGCATACGAGCAGTTGAAGGATTTATTGCAGAGCGGGAAGTCGGCGATGATGTTGCCGTAAACCGCCGCTTCCAGCAGGGGCCATTGAAACCAGGAGGGATCACGGAAATGACAACGTTCGACGCGGGCCCGCTCGTCGAGCCGGACCCAGGCGAAGAGATCCCCACGAAAGCCTTCTACGAGCGCAACCCCTTCGCCGGGAGCGACTCGCTTCTGCGGCAAGGGCTTGGAGGCGGGTCCTTCGGGAAGGCCGTCGATGATCTGTCCGATGAGGTCGAGACTCTGCTCGACTTCGCGGATCCGAATGGAAATCCGAGCGTCGACGTCTCCCTCTTCCCGGACGGGAACGGAAAAGCGCAAGCTCGAGTAGGGAGGATAGACGAGATGACAACGCGCATCGAAGAGTCGTCCGGAGGCCCGCCCGATTACCCCTCCGCTGGCGTATTGGCTTGCCAGAGCCCGAGAAAGCACTCCGGTGCCGACCACTCGATCTTGGAGCGAGGGAGTGGTCTCGTAGACCTGCAGGATCCCAGGAAGGGAGGCGGTAATCTCTTCGGAGAGCTCGCGGAGCTTCCGGAGCGCCTCTCCCGACGGCACGGTGCGCATACCGCCCGGAATGATCTGGTCCATCATGAGCCGATGGCCAAAACAGAGATCGGCGGCACGCAGGATCTTCTCCCGAAGAACGGTACAAAAGGCATTCATTCGCGCAAAAGCCGCATCGTTACAGATTGCTCCGATGTCCCCGAGATGATTGGCTACCCGTTCGGTCTCGACACAGAGAGCGCGAAGCCAATGAGCCAAGAGCGGGGCTTCGACGTCGAGGGCCGCTTCCACGGCTTGAGCGAAGGCGGAGGAGTAGGCGGCCGTCGTGTCGCCCGAGATGCGCGCTGCCAACGCGGCTGCCTGCTCTATATCCGCGCCTCGGAGCAGTCCTTCCACGCCCCGATGGACGTAGCCAAGCCTCTCTTCTAGACGGACGACGGTTTCTCCGGCTGCCGTGAAGCGAAAGTGGCCCGGCTCGATGATGCCCGCATGGACCGGGCCGACAGGGACTTGATGGAGCTCCTCCCCTTCCGTGGGAAGAAAAGGATAGGGGGTCGGCCCGCTCGAGGGAGAGGCGTTCCCTAAGGGGAAGCGGCTTTCCCAGGCCCCGTGATCGAGCCAGGGCCTCGCATCGGGACTCTCCTCGGCCACGAGTCCAAAGAGATCGTGGATGGTCCTCTCCAGGCGCAAAGCGGGAGGGTGCAGCCGACCGACCGAGGGGAAACGTCCTTCCGGACAGGGTAGGGTCATCACCCCCGCTGTCCCAGAGGCGGCATCCCAAAAGGAGAGGTGAACGCAATTCGGCTCACCCCAAAGGGCAAGAAGGGAATCGCCTCCGGCAGCGAGTGTTTCGACGGTCATTCGCCAGATCGAGGGATCGACGACTGCCCGAGGCCAAGGCCGATGGCGCTCGGCGAGTCTGCCTCGCCGCAGGAGTTCGGGAAGCGATGGGTGGGGACCCGACGATGACCCGGAAGAACCTTGGGAAGCGCCAGGAAGCCCTGTTGGAGAAGAATTGGACATGAATGCGAGGGGAACTACCGGAGCAGTTGCGCCGTTTGACGAAACCAGCCGACCACGGCATGGGGAAGAAAAATTCCGGCGGTCACGACGGCAAGGATATGGATCAGAAACGGCAGCGGGATCACGTGGATCGGTTCTTGGCGCCCGGTGGGCTTGCCGAAAGCCATGCCGGAGACGCGGAGCACGAGCCCCGAGAAGGCAACGAGAAGGCCGAGAAGAAAGAGGAGGATGATCCAGGGATGGCGGGAAAAACCGCTGCTGACGATCAGGAATTCGCTCAGGAAGATGCCGAAAGGAGGCATGCCGATGATCGCCAGGGTTCCAGCAAGGAGTCCCCATCCGAGAAAAGGGTGGCTTTCGGTGAGACCCCGGATATCCGCGATCTTCTGCGAGCCCTTGGCTTGGGAAATGTGACCGACCATGAAAAAGATCCCGGACTTGGTAAGGCTATGGAGGGCCATGTGGAGCAGACCGGCAAAGTTGGCCAGAGGATTCCCCAGCCCAAAGGCAAAGGTGATGATGCCCATATGCTCGATCGACGAATAGCCGAAGAGCCTCTTGATATCACGGCGGCGGTAGAGCATGAACGCCGCAAAGAGAACCGTGGCCAAGCCCATGGTGATCAGGATCGGTCCAGGGGAGAGGACATGGGGATTGCCTGCAAGGAGCATCTTGAATCGAATCACGGAGTAGAGTGCTACGTTGAGCAGCAGTCCCGAAAGGACTGCGGAAATCGGAGTCGGGCCTTCCGCGTGGGCGTCGGGCAGCCACGCGTGAAGCGGAAAGAGGCCCACCTTGGTTCCATAACCCAAGAGCACGAAGAGAAAGGCGAGACTGAGCAGCGGCGGATCGAGTGTCGCCGCATGAGTGAAAAGGGAACTCCAACGCATCGCCTCCGCTCCTTCTCCGACCGTCTGGCGGGCCGCCACGTAGGTCAGTGTCGTTCCGAAAAGCGCTAAGGCGATCGCCACGCTGCTCAGCATCATATACTTCCAGGATGCTTCGATTGCTTCGGCAGTTCGGTAGATCCCCACCATCAGAACGGTGGTGAGGGTGGCCGTCTCCACCGAAGCCCAGAGGACCCCGATATTGTTGGCAAGGAGAGCAAGCGTCATCCCGAAGAGAAGGAACTGATACATGGCGTGGTAAAAGCGGAGGAGTCGCGGAGTGAGCCGGCCGATCTCGACTTCGTGCTGGATATATCCCGCGCTGAATAGGCTCGTGGTAAAGCCGACGAAGGCGTTGAGGACCAGGAAAACAATGTTGAGATCGTCGACCATGAGATAGCGACCCGGCTCTGCCCTTGGGACCGCAAGGAGGGAAAGAGAGAGGCAGAACGAGAGGAAGCACGCCAGAACGTTGATGCGTGCCGCGAGCCGCCAGTCCCGGAGGAACGCCAGGAACAGGGCAGAGGCGGCGGGGATCACGAGCAACCAGAGCGTCGGATCGAAGGGAAAATGGTTCATCGTCTTTCTCCGCGAAATCGGTCGACGACCAGGATGTCGACCGTGTCAAATCGCTCCCGGATTCGGAAAAGGAAGATGCCGATGACGATAAAAGCGATCAGCACCGCAAACGCGACGCTGATTTCCACGACCAGCGGCATTCCTTTGGCGCCTGCGGCGGCGAGCATCAGTCCGTTTTCCAAGGACATGAAACCGATGACCTGGCTGATCGCATTGCGACGGGTGACGATCATCAGCATGCCCAGGAGAATCACCGCCAGGGCAAAGGCGAGGTCTTCCCGAGAAAAGCGGTCGCCTGCGGGAGTGGTCCGCAGCGTGACAACCAGCGAAAGCGCCACCAGAGAGATGCCCGCCAGCATGGTCGGTCCAATTCCGCCGACGGTTTCCAGAATCTGGTGAATCCGCAGTTGGGCGACGATGCGACGCAGTGCCACAGGGATCAGGATGGCTTTGAACACCAAGGCGATGGCTGCGGTGATGTAGAGGTGGGGAGCATCTTGCGCGAATGCCTGCCAGGCGACGGAAAGGGATAGAACCAGGGCATGAAGCGTGAACACATGCAGAAGAGCATAGACCCGGTCCTGGTAGAGCAGCATGAGGCTCGCCAGCACGAGGCTCCCGGAGAGCAGGTGGGCGACGTCAAAATAGAAGCTGTTCATGGAAGTAGGGATGGGTTCAGAGGCTGCTGGAAACGAAACGGAGGAGGGTGGCGAGCAGGCCAAGCATGAGTGCGGCTCCTAGAAAGTCGGGAACGCGAAAGAGGCGCATTTTGGCCAGCGTCGTCTCGAAAATACCCAACGTGACTCCCGCCGTCGCAAGCTTGAGGAGGTAGAAGAGTCCTCCGGCGAGATAGGAGGAGAAAGAGGCGCCCGGCGTAGCCAGGCCCCAGGGGAGGAAGATCGTGCCGATCAATGAGAAGTAGAGCAGCAGCTTGAGGGAGGCGGCTAATTCGAGGAGCGCCAGGTGACGGCCGGAGTGTTCGAGGATCATCGCCTCGTGCACCATGGTGAGTTCGAGATGGGTTGCGGGGTTGTCGATCGGCAATCGGCTGTTCTCGGCCAGTGCAATCAGGAGGAGAGCGGCAAACGAGAGGGCCATCGAGACACGAAGTCCGACGGAGGGAGAGAGGACGAAAGCCGTAATCGTGGAGAGTTCCGTAGAACCCGCAACTAGAGCCAACGTGAAGACGACCAGGAGCATGGCGGGCTCTGCCAGCGAAGCGATCATCACCTCCCGGCTCGCGCCGATGCCTCCGAAGCTCGTGCCGACATCCAGAGCCGAAAGAGCCAAGAAGAATCGAGCGCTGCCGATCAGGGCGATGATGGCGATGAGATCGGCCCAAGGACCGAACGGGAGACCCAAGCAGAAGGTGGGAACCAGGGCGGTCGCAAGCCAGGTGAAGGCAAAAATGAGGTAGGGGGCGATCCGGAAGAGCCAGGAAGCGTTGGGCGCCAGGACCGGACTCTTGCGGAAAAGACGCAGGAGATCCCGATAAGGCTGGACGATCGGAGGTCCTTGGCGGCCAAGCAGGCATGCCTTCACTTTGCGGACCAAGCCGGTGAGGCCTGGTGCCAAAACGAGGACCAGGATCATCTGAACGGCCTGGATCAGGGACGATTGAATTAGATCCATAGGCTCAGCAGAAGCAATAGGAAGACGAGAAGGAGAAAACCGAGGAGAAGATAGCGCCGGATGGTGAGGAACTGCATCGGGTTGAGCCGGTCCGCGAGAAACCAGACGAGCTTGATGATCGGCGCGTAGAGTCCCTGCCATGCCGGATCGTGAATCTTTACCGTGACTCGGGCAGGGCGCGCTTCTCCCGGCAGGGGCATGTCAACCGTTTCGCGGGCTCCGAAGACGCTGGAGGCATAGACTCGGCGGATCGGCTGGGCGAAGCTCGCGGTTGTATATTGGGTGACGGGGCTCGGATCCGGATACCCGCAATCCCAAGCGGCGGACCGTCGGATCGGGCGAAACCCGATCCAGCGCACAAGACCCGTCACGGCCAGACCGGTGAGAACAATCAGGATGAAAAGGAGGAAAGCGTCGTAGGAGCTCCGGTGTTGGGCGATCGGAACCATCGGAGTCCAGAATGGCTGACTCTGTTGCGGCATGGTCTGTCCGACCAACTCCTGGACCACCGGACCCAGGGCGTTGACGACGGAGCCCGGAAAGAGCCCGGCCAGCAGGCAGAGGAGAGCATTGAGAAAAAGGGCGGAGAGAGACCATCGGTCGGTCTCCTTTGCCTCGGCGGCATGGAGAGATCGGGGTCGTCCGAGAAAGCTCATTCCAAAGGCCTTGACGAAACAGGCCGCCGCCAGCGCCGCGGACAAGGCCAGGAGGGCTCCGACGGCGACGATCAGGAACTTGAGTGCCCACTGGGGAAGATTGGGGCTCACCAGAATCGCCTGGAAGGTGAGCCATTCCGAGGCAAAGCCGTTGAGGGGCGGCAGCGCGGAGATCGCGACAGAGCCGAGCAGGAATGCGATGGTCGTTCCGGGCATTCGATGGATGAGTCCTCCCATCTTCCCCATGTCGCGTTCCCCAGTGGCCGCGAGCACCGCGCCCGAGCCAAGGAAGAGAAGGCTCTTGAATAAGGAATGGTTGATCGTGTGGAAGAGGGCGGCGGTGAGCGAAAGAGCGGCGGCCCATGGAATCTGGTTTGTGGCAAAGGCCAGGGCAAGTCCGAGGCCGATGAAGATAATTCCGATGTTTTCCACCGTGTGATAAGCGAGCAGACGCTTAAGATCGTGCTGCATCAGAGCGTAGAGGACGCCCAAAACGGCGGTCACCCCTCCTAGGAAGAGCAGCAAGAGGCTGCTTTCCCAGGAATGGGGGCGAAGGAGGTCGAAGACGATTCGCACGAAGCCATAGACCGCTACCTTGGTCATCACTCCGCTCATCAGCGCCGAGACATGGCTCGGCGCGGCGGGATGGGCCTGCGGGAGCCAGACGTGGAGGGGGAAAAGCCCGGCCTTGGAACCAGCGCCGATCGTCGCCAACAGAAGCACGATCCCCGCCGTCCATGACGGAAACGCGGCCGAGCGCATCGCCGAAAACGCATAGCTTCCGGCGGAGTTCGCCAGCAATCCAAACGCCAGAAGCAGCGTGAAGCCCCCAAAAACGGCCATGATCAGATAGAGATGTCCCGCCTGGAGATTGGCCTCTTCGCGATGGTGGGAGACTACGAGCGCCCAAGAAGTGACCGACATGAGCTCCCAGGCAAAAAGGAAGACGTAGGCGTCGTCGGCGAGAATGACCCAGCTCATTCCCGTAAGGAAAAGGGGAAAAAAGGGAAGGATGCGTCCGGGTTCCGGCTCGTGGCGGCCATAACCGAGGGCGAAAAGGGAGGTCGAGACTCCTCCCCAACTCAGGATCGCCAAAAAAAGGGAGGAGAGTGCATCCATGCGGAAATGCGCACCGAGCCACGGTAGCCCCACAGGAAGGGTTACCGCCGGAGTGACGCCGGAAAGGAAAAGGAGCTGCGCCAGGCTGGAAGCTAAGGAGATCAAGCTGACGGCGAAGGTGCCGGCATAGACGAGCGTGCTCCGGCCGGAAAACGAGCGCATCGCCAAGCTAGCGATCCCCAGCAGGAGGAGCGCTGCCGAGCAGCCGAGCGCGATCACCAGGGTCATCGGTTGGGAACCTTGCCCGAGAAGGGAAGCATGCGTCCTGCGCCGAAACCGAACGGGAAGATGACGGAGCGGGTCCTTTCCAGCACGGCCATTGCTTCGGCCGAAGAACAAACCTTCAAGGCTATGCTTGTACGTAAGCCGCTAGCGAAGCACAAGGCAAAACCGCAGCCGGTCAACCGCCCGCGGCGTCTTTCGGTCAGGGCTCGCGGAGCAGAGATTCCAAGAGTTCATGGATTCTCTGCGGGTTGGCCTGCCCGCGGGTCTTTTTCATCACGAATCCTTTGAGCGCGTTGATGGCGGCCGACTTGCCGCCCTTGAAGTCGGCAACGCTCTTTGGATTGGCGGAGATCGCCTCTCGACAGAAGGCCTCCAGAACTTGGGAGTCCGAAATCTGGGTCAGGCCCCGCTCCTTTGCAATCTCCTTCGGCGGCCGAGGCGTCTGGATCAGAATCGCCAGCACCTCTCGTGTCTGCCGGGAGTTGAGTGTTCCCTCGGATTGGAGGTCCGCCAACTCGCCGAGGTACTCCGCGGGAACCGGGACTTGTCCTGGGTCTTCCTGACGGAGAGCCAGATAGTCGTTGAGGACGAGATTGGCCAAGGGGAGCGGATGGCGGGTCGAGCGGGCTGCCTCTTCAAAATATTCGGCCAGAGGAGGGTCCGAGGCGAGGACGCTCGCCTGGTATTCCGAGAGTCCATAGGTCTGGCAGAGGCGGCCCTTCTTCGTTTCGGGAAGCTCCGGCATGCGCCGCTCGGCTTCGGTGCGGAGGCGACCTTCGGTGCGGATCGGAAGCAGGTCGGGGTCGGGAAAATAACGGTAGTCATGGGCCTGCTCCTTGGTGCGCATGGGAATCGTCTCCCCGCGCGCATCATCCCAGCGCAGCGTCTGCTGCACCACCGTCCCTCCGGAGGAAACGAGGTGGATCTGGGTCTGGATCTCATGTTTGAGTGCCCGCCGGACCGCGCTGATACTGTTGAGGTTCTTGATCTCCCGCTTGGTGCCGAACGCTTCGGTTCCCACCGGCCGGACGCTGATGTTGACGTCGCAGCGGAGCTGCCCCTTTTCCATGTCGACGTCGCTCACCTTCCCGTAACGCAGGATTTCTCGAATCGTCGTGAGCAGGGCGAAAGCTTCTTCCGGCGTGGTCAAATCGGCTTCCGTCACGATCTCCATGAGCGGAGTTCCGGCTCGGTTGAAGTCGATTCCGCTGCAGTTCTCCAGGTGGAACGACTTCCCCACGTCCTCCTCCAAGTGGATCCGCACGAGCCGAACTCTCTTGCCCGCGAGAGCCTGCTCCTCTTTTTGCGCGTCCTTGGGGAAAGCGAGCACCGGGAGGTTGACTCCCCCTTCCAGGCAGAGCGGCTGATCGTACTGAGAGATCTGATAGTTCTTCGGCATGTCCGGGTAGAAGTAGTTTTTCCGGTCGAACTTGGCGCGCGCGCGGATCGACGATCCCATCATGAGTCCGGTGAGGATCGTCTTGATGACCGCTTCCTCGTTGGGAACCGGGAGGGCACCGGGAAGACCCAGGCAGACCGGGCAGACATGGCTGTTCGGCTCGGCGCCGAACTCGTTCCGGCATCCGCAAAAGAGCTTGGTCTCCGTCTTCAGTTGGACGTGGACCTCAAGACCGATGACCGCTTCGTACGTCATGAGCGCATCCTTATCCCTGTCCCAAAGAGGGCCGGCGGGTGTGCCAGTTGGTGCTCTGCTCGTAAGCATATCCCACCTGGAGAACCGTCTCTTCCTTCCACATCGGACCGATGATTTGAAGCCCGATGGGCAAGCCAGACTGGGTAAATCCGCAGGGCACCGAGATCGCGCAGAGGCCCGCCAGGTTGACCGCGATGGTGAAGATGTCCGCCAGATACATTTGGAGCGGATCCTCGGTTCGTTCGCCCAGGCGGAAGGCCGGCATGGGAGAAGTCGGGGTCACGATCGCCTGGCAATCGCGAAACGCGGTGAGGAAGTCCTCTCGGATCCGCATCCGCACCTTTTGCGCCCGAAGATAGTAGGCATCGTAGTAACCGGAGCTGAGCGAATAGGTGCCCAGGAGGATCCGGCGTTTCACCTCTCGGCCGAAGCCTTCGTCGCGAGTTCGTCCGTAGGTCTCCAGAAGGTCGTCGCAGCCAGGGGCGCGTCTTCCGTAGCGCATGCCGTCGAAGCGAGCCAGGTTGGCCGAGGCTTCCGCGGTGGCGACGAGGTAGTAGGTGGCGATCGAGTAGGAGGTGTGGGGGAGGGAGATTTCGCGGAGGGTCGCCCCTAGTCCTTCGAGGTGGGCGATCGCCTTTTGCATCGCGGCCTCCACCTCCGGATCTATCCCGCTCACGAAGTATTCCTTGGGAACGCCGAGCGTCATCCCTCGGATCTCCTCTCCGAGCTTGGCGGAAAATGAGGGCGCCGGCTCCGGTTCGCAGGTATTGTCCCGAGAATCCTCCCCTGCGATGATCTCCAGGAGCAGGGCCGCGTCGGCAACCGTCTTGGTGAGCGGCCCGATCTGGTCGAGGCTTGAAGCGAAGGCGGTCAGGCCGTAGCGGGAGACTCGTCCGTAGGTCGGCTTCAGGCCAACACAGCCGCAGAAGGCGGCGGGCTGACGGATCGATCCCCCGGTGTCGCTGCCCAGGGCGGCGATCGCTTCGTGAGCCGCCACGGCGGCAGCCGAGCCTCCGCTACTCCCCCCCGGCACGCGCGAAAGATCCCAAGGGTTGCGGGTCACGCCCCACGCGGAATTCTCGGTGGAGGAGCCCATGGCGAACTCGTCCATGTTCGTTCGACCCAAAAGGATGGCCCCGGCCCCGCGCAGCCGCTCGATGACGGTCGCATCGTAGGGAGCGATATACCCTTCGAGCAGGCGGGAAGAGCAGGTGCAGGGCTCGCCGCGAACGCTGATGAGATCTTTTACGGCGATGGGAACCCCCCCCAAGGGCAGGGAGACGTCGGCCTTCTCGGCGGCTTCGAGGGCGCGCTCCGGGTGGAGGTAATTATATGCCTTGATCCTGGAATCGACCGAGGAGATGCGATCGAGGAGGGACTCGACCAGTTCCTTTGGATGGACCTCTTTCGCAAGGAGCTGCTTGCGCAGCTCCTGGATCGTGGAGAAGGCGAAGCTCACTCGAGAATCCGGGGGACGAGGAAGAGGCCGCTCCCTCGTTGCGGCGCGTTTTCCAGCGCCTCGTTCGTGGAAAGCTCGGGGAGCGCCCGATCCGGCCGCAACCGATTTTGAAATCCTTTCTCCTCGCCGACAAGGACGACATCCTGGACATCGACCTCCTCCAACTTCTTCACATAGGCGAGCACCTGCTCCAGTTGGTTGCCGAAGGTTTCGATCTCTTCCGGGGAGAGCCGAAGGCGCGCGAGACCGGCAACATAAGCAACATCGATCGCGACGGTAGGCACGGAATATCCATAGCGGAATGCGTCGGTTTCTGGCAAGAAGGGGAAAGCGCTCTTCTCCATTGCGCTTGTTCTCAAGGAAAGGAATCCATTAGGAAGAGGGCGAAGGAGACAACGGTTCAGATGACAGAACGGCCAGCCATTTCCCCGACCCGGCAGGAGGATTTTCCCGAGTGGTACCAGCAGGTCATCGCTGCGGCGGACTTAGCGGAGAACTCCGAGGTTCGCGGCTGCATGATCATCAAGCCCTGGGGATATGCAATCTGGGAGAGAATGCAGCGGGAGCTTGATCGGAGAATCAAGGCAGCCGGCCATCGCAATGCCTACTTCCCTCTCTTCATTCCCTTGAGCTTTCTGGAAAAGGAGGCCGAGCACGTCGAGGGCTTCGCCAAGGAATGCGCAGTGGTGACCCATCACCGGTTGGAGGCATCGGAGGGGCGCCTCGTCCCGGGAGCGCCGCTCGCGGAGCCGCTGGTCGTCCGCCCGACGTCGGAGACGATCATCGGCGCGGCTTTCGCGCGCTGGATTCAATCGTATCGAGATCTCCCCTTGCGGATCAACCAGTGGGCCAACGTGGTGCGTTGGGAGCTGCGGCCCAGGCTTTTTCTGCGGACCAGCGAGTTCCTGTGGCAGGAGGGGCACACCGCGCACCAGACCGCCGAGGAAGCCGAGGCGGAGGCGCTCCGCATGCTGCGGCTCTACGAAGGATTCCTGCAGGAGATGCTCGCGTTGCCGGCCGTCGCAGGGGAGAAGACGCCTCGCGAGCGTTTTCCCGGGGCCGTGCGAACCTTGACTCTGGAGGTTCTCGTCCAGGATCGCAAAGCGATCCAAGCGGGCACCTCACATTTTTTGGGGCAGAATTTCGCTCGCGCCAACGGGATTTGCTTTCTTTCCCCGGAGGGCCGGCAGGAGCATGCCTGGACGACGAGTTGGGGAGTAAGCACCCGGCTGGTGGGTACCCTGATCATGGCCCACTCCGACGACAATGGATTGGCCCTTCCCCCGCGCGTCGCACCCACGCAGATCGTGCTCCTTCCGCTGATTCGGCGAGAGGAGGAGAGGGCGGCGGTCGAGGAAGCCTGCGCGCGCCTGGTTGCCGAACTGGAGGAGAAAAGTTATGCCGGGGAGCCGCTTCGCGTCGAGATCGACGTCCGTCCGCTTCCCGGGGGGTCCAAAAACTGGGAGTGGGTGAAAAAGGGGGTTCCGCTTCGTATTGAGATCGGCCCACGGGAGGTTGCTGGGGGAACGCTTTCGGTCGGTCGGCGGGATCGCTCTCCTCGGGAACGCCTTTCCCTGTCGGTGCGGCAGTTCGTGGAAGGGGCGGAGCAAATTTTAGCCGAGATCCAGAACGGATTCTGGGAGCGGGCGGATGCCTTTCGGAAGGCCCATACCCGGCGGATCGAATCTCGCGAGGAGTTTGTCGAGTTCTTTACCCCGAGAGATCCGGAAAAGCCCGAGATTCACGGAGGGTTCGCCGAACTCCCGTGGGCGGGGGATGCCGCGCTGGAAGAAAAGATCCAGGAAGAGCAGAGGGTCACGATTCGTTGCATTCCTCTCGATCAGGCGTCGGAGAGAGGCATCTGTCCTTTCACCGGAAAGCCTGGGAGTCACTGGGCCCTTTTGGGAAAGGCGTATTAAAAATAGCCGAGCCGGTTTTCCCCGGGGGAAACGGCCGAGAAGCGGCTTTATGTCATGCGATGCCAAGGTCCTTCCATGAACCTTCTCCCCGCGCTGCTTTCGCTTGTGTGCTTCGCAGCCGGCCTGAGTTCCCTCGGAGCCGCTCCCGCGGTTCCTCCTCCCAGGGAGTCCGAGGAACTCGCCGCCCGATACGAGGCGGTGAGCACGCCGCAATTTATCCAAGGGCAGAAGCTCATCTCGCTTCTCTCGATCGAACCCGGTGATTCCGTCTTGGATCTCGGTTGTGGAACCGGGAGGCTCGCGCAGCATGTGGCAAACCTCGTGGGTCCGCAGGGGAAGGTGCTGGGCATCGATCCTTCCTTTCAGCGGATCGCGATCGCGAAGCGAAGAGAGGCGGCTGGCCTCTCGTTCGAGGTCGCCGGCTCCGACAACCTCTCCGCCTTCGCAAGCAGCTCTTTCGACCGGGTCTACCTGAATTACGTTTTCCACTGGATCGACAAGAAGGAGGAAACCCTCCGACAGATCTATCGGATCCTGAAACCGGGGGGGAGGATCGGAATCAGCACCGGGAGTAAGAATCAGCCATCCCGCGTGCGGAAGCTGATCCGGGCTTCGATTCGAGAAGTGCTGGGGGAGGTGCCTCCGGATCTCTTTGTGTCGCCTTTTCAGATGAGTCAGAAGGAACTCCGGACTTTGGCCGAGCAGGCGGGATTCCGGAACGTCGATTGCCAGGTCTTCCCCTTTGCGGATTATGCAAAAGACCCGGAGGAAGTGATCGCGTTTCTTTCAGCCAGCAGTTCGGGAAGGTTTCTTTCCGGAGTGGGGGACGAGCGTCGAGAGCGGATCCTCTCCGTACTCAAACACAAGCTCAGCAAGCTCCAGACGGAGCGAGGGATCGAGATGGATCACCCGGCGCTGCTGCTTGTCGGAGAGAAGCCGAGGTAGCGAGGCCGGCGTCTGGGCGGCTTAGTAAAACAGACCGGGATATCCTTCGGGCACCCGGCCTGTAACCGGGTG
>NZ_CABFVA020000040.1 GCF_902143375.2 Methylacidimicrobium tartarophylax
GGGCCGAGGCCCAGCCGGTCCCCGCAAGAGCGGTGAGCAGAAGAAGGCTCAGAGGGCGAAGAATGGATCTGTTCGGTCGTATGGACATGTTGTCTCCTGTTCGTGTTTGTTTCTGTCTCTGTCGCGAGCTTCCCGACTAGGGAGCACGCGTTGACTCGTCGCCTCTCGCCGACAATCGGGCGAGGTAGGCGGCTAGTCCGAGAATCGCGGAGTCCTCCAAACTTTCATGGCCGGCCATCGTTGTGCCGGGAATTCCGAATTTTATGATTCGGGCCAGACCGACGAGCCGCGCGGGGGCTTCGGACTGCGCCCCCCCCAACCAGGAGTTTCGTGTCAAGTCGCTGGGAACAGGGGATCCCACGAGCGAGGAGAGAGGCCCGTCGCCCCTACCCGAGATCCCGTGACATTGCGCGCAGTTCTCCGCAAAGAGCCTTGCCCCTGTCGTTGGATCGACCGGGCGGCTCTCCGGAGCAGGACGCCACCGCTGCACGGCCTCCATTCTTTCTTCTCGGGTCATCGAGCCGAGATCCTGCAAGTAGGCGACAAGCGCCTCTCCCCGAGGATCGCCCTCGACAAAGAGGTGCCCGTAGGAAGGCATGCGCGAGTCGGGGACGACCGAGCGCGGGTTGATCAGATGCAGCCGGTTCCACTGAGCCGAGCGTCGATTCCCCACGCGCAGCAGATCGGGTCCTTGACGGCGATTGCCGATGAGGGGAGGGATCTCCTCTCTGGCCTCCCGCGGAGGCTGGGAAGGGCCCCACCACTCCTCATCGCGGGTACCCGGCCGTACGTATTGAGAATGGCAATGGATGCATCCCTCGCGGATGTAAACCTCTCTGCCGAGCCTTTCCGGACTCTGCGCGGAGGACGGAGTCCGGAAGGAGAGAAGCTGCTTTTCATGAAGTCGGTAGGCGAGAAGGCCGATTGCGCCCAGACCCGCCCAATAGGGAATCGATTGGGGCGTTGCAAGAGAAGAGAGTGACCGGGGAAGGATCAGGCAGACAGCGGCGATCAGCGTGGCGCCGGCAAGAAAGAGAATGGGAACCGAATGGAGATTTTGGGCCATTCCGATCCCCATGGCCGAACCGACCCACCCGGCGATGACGTAAAGGAGGGCGGCACGCCAGGCGGTGGACCGTGCGGATGTCGTATTCGACAGGCTGCCTGGAGCAAAGACCAGCGCGGTCGAATAGAGGGAGACCCCGACCGGGTAAAGCCAACCCGCGGCTCTTGCTCCGACGCCATCGCCGCCCAACATGGCCGCGGATCCGGCCAGCAACAGGAAGGAGAGCGCCAGAATCCACCGCAGGTTACCCCGATCGAGGCTCCAACCGGCCGCACACGCGGCGACGAAGTGGATAACGCCGTTCCTCCATTGGAAGCTTGCTCCCCCCCAAGCGAACCGGTTGAGCAGAGGCGTCGCTTCCAGGATCGTGAAACACGCCGAATCGAGCCAGACCAGCGCCAGCAAGACGACAACAATGCTTCCGAAGCCGGGCGGGCGGGCGGGCGGAGCGTGTGAGCATCAGCCGCCCTAGTCAAAACGGCGGTGCTCATCGCCCCGAGACCGCAGGCGATTGCGCCGGCGATCGCCTGCACCTTGGGCGGGCCGGCGAAGAGAGCGGGCACGTTGCAAACTCCGTAGGCGATACCGGTCCCCAAACCGATCCGGAAACCTCGTCGTCTGCAATCGAGCAGGATGGGAATGCTCGCACAGAGGCTGACGGTGAGAAGTCCTACCGATGCTCCGATTGCTGCGGCAAGAAGGGTAAAAGAGACGGCATGGCGAGCGGTCGTCGAGAGGAGAGCGGCGGCTCCGCTGGCCAGGAAACCGATGAGCAAGAGGATCCGCAGGCGAGAGTAGTCGAAGAGCTTGGCGGCCAGCAGGCTTCCCCCGATTCCGCCGAGCCCCATCGAGAGAAGCACGCGTTGGAGACTTCCGCCGGCGATGCCCTGATCATGGACCAAGCCCAGGAAGCCGAATTGCGCGAAGAGCAGAAAATTCACATAGGTCGCCGCAATGGCCACGATGGCAGCGGAAGCGGCAAGGACGGGAGGCGGGGAAAAGGTGTCGCGGTTAGGCATCGCGGGGAAAGCTTCGCCAGAGCAAGAGGAGTTGCGCCGATGCCCAGAATCCGTCGGTGAGCGAGACGCTGATCCAGGCGCCTTCCATCCGGCCTCCGGCGATCTCTGCGGCGACGAAGACGCAGACCGCAGTTCGGAGGAGAGCCGTCAACTCCCAGACGGTGCGCAGGCAGCCCGCACGACGGCCTGCCATCCAGCAGAACAGTCCATAAAAATAGCTGGCTCCCACCGCTGCGACGAAGACTCCGATGAACCGAACCCAGACGACCTCCGGAACGGAAGCAACCCCCATCCGGGCAAGGGTCCACGCCGGAGCGAAGAGCAGGCAGAGGCCGGTGACCAGATCGCCTCCGCCGGCAAGAAGGCTGAGAGCCAGCGCCGTTCTCTCTCCCTTTTCTCCGAGCCTGACTCTTTTCGAGTCCCTCTGGATCGGGTGAGGAAGGCTCATAACGGGAGCGCTTTCCCCTGATGGATATGCAGACTGCGATGGCAACCCTTGGTGAAGCGCTGGTCGTGCGTTGCGAGGATCACGGAGGCCCCTTCCTCAGACACCAGGCGGAGGAGCAGGTTGAAGACGACATCCGCGGTTCGTTCGTCGAGGGAGCCGGTCGGCTCGTCTGCAAAGATCACCTCCGGTCGATTCATGAGAGCCCGGCAGATCGCGGTCCGCTGCCGCTCGCCGCCGGAAAGATTCTGGATCCGGCTCGTGAGCCGGTGGGAGAGGCCGACCTTCTCTGCCAGATAGCGAGCGCGCGCATCGACTTCCCGCGCAGGCCTCCGCTCGGAAAAGCAGGGAATGCGCAAGTTTTCCAGCATCGTCAGGTCCGGTATGAGATTGTGCAGTTGAAAGACGAACCCCACGTGGCGACGGCACAACCGCAGACGCGTCTCTTCCCGGGACGGATCCAGACCGAGAATGGTAATCTCCCCTCGATCCGGACGGTCCAATCCGCTGAGCAGGTGGAGGAGGGTGCTCTTCCCGGAGCCGGAGGAGCCCCAGAGCGCCACCATTTCCCCGCGCCCGATTTCCAGGTTTACCCCCTGAATGACCGGTGTCCGCCCGTGATCGAAGCTCTTCCAGACATCGCGTGCGACGATGACGCTGGACGGCTTTTCCCCGGCGGCGGGGACCGAACCAAGGCGAGGCTCTTCGGTGTTCATTCGAAACGCAAGGCTTCCGCAGGTGCGATCCGGGAAGCAAAGTAGGCGGGATAGAATGCGCCCGCGATCGCGGTGGCCAGAGTGACCACCGCCACTCCGACCAGAAGATCCATCCGGAGAGCCGCGCGGACATATCCTTGAAGCTGGGGAGCGGCGTTCATCGCCACGAGCGCAGCGAATCCCGCCGCACAACCGACCAGACTCCCCAAACCGGAAAGGATCGCCGCTTCCCCCAAGACGAGGCCGGCGACCTGCTGCCGGGAGAAGCCGCACACCCGCAACACCGCGATCTCCCGTACCCGGGCAAACACCGACATCAGCATCGTGTTGGCCACTCCCATGCCGCCGAGGAGGAAAGAGCAGATCCCAATCGCCCAGCTGGTGACATTGAGGATGCGAAACTGGGAGTAGGACCGGTTGAACTCCTTGTCCTCGAGTGCAATCAGATCCGGAAAGCGCGCATCGACCTGCTTCCGGAAGGCCGCAAAGCTCGCCCCCGGCCGCAGCTCCACGGTCGCCAAGGAAGCCTGGGACTCCTTATGAAAGAACTCCTGGGCGAGCCGCAAGGGAAAGAAGACGCCGCCATCTTCGAACCCGTTTGCCGTGCGAAGCACGCCCCCGACAAGAAAGCGGCGGCTCCCAATCGGGATCTCCTGCCCGATCGTCGCCTTGAGGAAGGAAGCCGCCCGTTCCCCGAGATAGATGGCATCTTTCTCCCGGCCGAAGGCAGCGGCCGAGCCGTGCAGCCAGTGGGCCTGGCGGAGGCGCGGATTGTCGGCTTCCACTCCGAAGCAGGTGATGATGGGATGGTTCGGAGAGCTGACGATTCCGACAAGCAGCGGGTCGACCCGTTTGACCAAGGGAAAGTTTCGGATCTCCTCGAGCTGGGAGGCACGGACGCTGCTGAAGAACAGGTCGGAGACATTCCTCTCGAAGAGAATGAACTGGCTCTCCGTCGACAGGATGTTTTGGAACATCCCTACGGCGCCCAAAACGATCGAAACAATGCACAACATGGAGGCTGCGCCGAAGCCGATACCGGCGGCCGTGATGAGGGAACGAAGCCGATGACGGCGAATGTTAATGAAAATAAGCTTGAGGAAGTCCATGCCAATCCGGCTCCTGCTCTTCGAGCAGAGCGGTGATCAGTCGTTCCGAAATGTTTTTTTGCACCGCGTCGAGAAAACCGAACCTGCGATCCGGCGTTAGGAGATCGACGGCCTGTTGCGCCAGCCTTGAGAGCCGCATCAGAGAGGAGATGGTCTCTTCCTGGCCAACGGCGAGGAGGAGGTTCGGTCTGCGCAGTCGAGCATCCCTCCCGGCCATCCGACCGATGGAGGCGGGCTCGCTCGCGTCCCGGACGTCATCAATCCCCTGGTAAAGTAGTCCCCAATAGAGGCTAATCCGATTCAGAAGAAGCCGCTGCCGCATAGGGAGGTTTGCCGCCACGGCAGGAAAACCGAGAGCCAATCGAATCAGCGGAACGGTCTTCCCTAAGGCGATCCTCAGGACTTCTCGCCGGCCTCCGGGCCGATAGGCCAGATCTTGCGCCTGTCCATTGACAATACCGGCCGATCCAAGACACCGGTCCAGGAGCCGATGCGCCTCCCTCTGCCGGGTTGCCGGAATTTGCGAGATCACTTCACCCAGCAGCGCGTAAGCCCGGGTAATGAGGGCAAGGCTGCCAAGAATGGCCGTGGGTTCCCCATGGAGAAGATGCAGGCAGATCCGCCCGCGCCTCTCCTTCGAATCATCCATGCACGGCAGATCGTCCAGGAGCAGGGAGGCGACGTGGAAATATTCGACCGCGCAGGCAAACTTCTCCGCGATGTCCGTTCGGAATCCCGCGGCGACCATCGCGCCGTAGGCAAGCTGGGTTCGAAAGAGGCTTCCCGGATTGGTCAACGCACCGACAATCGCCATGCGCAAGGCCCGTTGCATCCCCGGATGCAGAGGGGCATTTTCCTGCAGCGATCGATAGAGTATTGTTCGGATAGACCCTCCTCGCGCATTAATAAATATTCATACATTAACAAATATTCATATCAATGACGACTCGCACATCTAGCCGCAATTAACCCTGGGGAAGCAGGTCAGTCAGGTCGCTCTGGTTAAGCATGAAACAGGGGGAGGATAACAGACGTTGACCCCCTGTCAATAGTTATAAGCAAGCCTCACGATGTGAGCGGATTCTTTACAATGAATGCGCCACGAGAAAAGAGGGAGGATCGAGTACCGAGCGGAGGGCGGAACGCCGACCCAAGAGCAGTTGTTGGATGCCAGGGAGCTTGGCTTGCGGCCGGCTCAGCCGATCGGAGTCATCGTCCGGCGCAGACCCCAGAGGAACTCCTGATTCCCCGAACCTCCCAGGATCGGCGAAGGAAGCACCCCCCGATCCTCTATTTCCACCCAAGCCCTTACCCAATGGCGCAAATCCGCCACGACACGGTCCCGCACTGCCGGATCCCGAACGATTCCCCCCCTGCCGACCTCGGCCCGGCCGGCCTCGAACTGCGGCTTGATCAGTGCGACGATCCAACCCTCCGGCCGGACGAGGGGAAAGAGTGCCGGGAGGATCAGACGCAGCGAAATGAAGGCCACATCGGCCGTCGCCAGGTCCACGGTCTCTCCGAGATCCTCGGGGCGCAGTCGGCGGGCATTGACCCTCTCGCGAACCAGGACTCGCGGATCCTGCCGAAGCTTCCAATGCAGCTGTCCTCGGCCCACGTCCAGGGCAATGACCCGCCGGGCTCCCTGCTGCAAGAGGCAGTCGGTGAAGCCTCCCGTCGAGGCTCCGACATCCAGGCAAGCCCATCCGGCGGGATCAAGAGAGAAGTGGTGGAGAGCGGCCTCGAGCTTGTGGCCGCCGCGGCTGACATAACGATCGGGCTTCTCCAACGATAAAGGAGTTTCGGCATCGACCATCCGGCTCGGTTTGTCCGCCAGGGTTTCCCCGATGCGCACCCTCCCCGCCAGGATCGCCCGCTGCGCCGCGTCCCGGCTCTCGCAAAACCCTCGTTCCACCAGGGCCAAGTCGAGCCTCAGCTTTCGGGATTCCGTACTCTTGCGCGTCTCTCCGTCCAATGGCCCGTCCCCCGGTTTTCCCCGAAGCTTCTTTTCTTTTCCATGCATCGTCTTTGCGTTAATTCCCTATCGTAGCGCATTTCGGTAGGAAAGGCCGCCGGCGGTCTGACAACAGGGTAATGTGAAAATCGGTTACTCTGGATCGATGCCTCGGGAGTTCTCGAGCCCTCCCACGGAGAGCGCATCCCTTGCCACGGAAGCCAATCCCGTCGAGCGCCCTCCTCTCTTAGGAACTCCCGGCACAGTTGCCTCGGTCACAAAAGGGGTCTGCAATCTCCTCGAACGGCCCGCACCTCGCTGGTGGTGGCCGGCTACCGTGATCACCGGTCTGATTGCCCTCCTCGTCCTCGCGACCGACTCGCATCTCATCGGCACCGGCATGGGCGTCTGGGGTGTCCAGATCCCCGTCGTTTGGGGATTTGCCATCGTCAACTTCGTCTTCTGGATCGGCATCGGCCACGCGGGGACTCTCATCTCCGCGATCCTCCTGCTCACCCGGCAAAAATGGCGCAACTCCTTGAACCGCGCCGCCGAAGCGAGCGCGGTTTTCGCGGTCGCCTGCGGAGCGATGTTTCCGGCGATGCACATCGGGCGCCAATGGATGGCATGGTACCTCTTTCCGATTCCCGAATATATCGCGGCCTGGCCGAACTTTCGAGCGCCGCTGCTCTGGGACGTTGCCGCGGTCACAACCTATCTCACGGTCTCCGTGCTCTACTGGTACCTGGGGATGATCCCCGACTTTGCCACGCTGCGCGAGAGGGAGAAGCACCCCTGGCGGCGGAAGCTCTGGGCGATCCTCTCGATGGGCTGGTCGAGCTCGGCCCGGGAGTGGAATCACTACGAAATGGGCTACCTCTGCCTGGCCGGACTCCTCGCGCCGCTGGTGCTTTCCGTCCATTCCTTCGTCTCCTGCGATTTCGCGGCCACGATCCTTCCCGGGTGGCATGCGACGATCTTTCCTCCCTACTTCGGCGCCGGCGCGATCTTCGGCGGCTTTGCCGTGGTCCTCGTCCTTCTCATCCCGCTGCGGGCGCTCGTTCCGGAATTAAAGGAGTTCATCCTGCCCATCCACATCGAGCAGATGGCCAAGTGGCTGCTGACGACCGGCTCCCTGGTCGGCTACGTCTACCTGATCGAGCTCTTCATGGCCTGGTATGGCGCCAATCCCTTTGAGCGCTACGCCTTCTGGAATCGGATCGCCGGGCCGTACGCACCGGAATTCTGGGGTATGCTCACCTGCAACGCGGTGGCACCGCAACTCCTCTGGTTCCGGTCGATCCGCAAGAGGCTCTGGATCGTCTTTGGAGTGGCGGTCTTGGCCAACATCGGCATGTGGCTCGAGCGATTCGTCATCATCATCATCTCGCTTCACCGGGATTTTCTTCCCTCGTCCTGGAGTCTCTATCATCCCACCTGGGTGGACATCGGGCTCCTGATCGGCTCAGTCGGTCTCTTTCTCTTTCTCTTCCTCCTTTTTCTCCGTTTTCTCCCGGTCATCGCCATGTTCGAGGTGAAAGCCCTCTGCAGCAGCCCCGGGGAGGCGACGGCGGCTTCCCCCAAGCCCGCTCCGGCCCCGCTCCCAAACCTCGAACAGGCCACCTTTGCCCTCGGCGCCCGGTTCTGCTCCGCCGACGCGCTCTGTCGAGCCGGCCGCGCGCTCCGCGAGCGGGGCTTTCGAAAGATCGAGCTCTACTCGCCTTTCCCGTTCCATGGGCTGGCGGAGGCCGCCGGACACGGCAAGAGCTGGGTCTCCGCCTGCGTGTTGGGAGGAGGGCTCCTCGGCTTTTGTCTCGCCACTTCCCTGGAGATTTTGACCTCGATGCCCCGCCCGGATGCTCTGCGCGGCGTTCTTTCCAGCCACTTTCTGGACCTGTTTTTCCCCCTGGTCGTACAGGGCAAGCCCTACATCAGCGTGCCGGCTTTTTTTGCCGTGGTTTTCGAGACGACCGCCCTTTTCGCCGCCTTCGGAGCCGTGCTGGGGATTCTCCTCGCGAGCGCTCTGCCCCGCTTCCATCGGCCGATCTTCCACTGGGGTCTCTTCAGCCGCAGGGGTCAGGACGACGGCTTCTTCCTCCTCGTCGAGCGGCAAGACCCGCGGTTTGCCGCCGATCTCCCTCAAGTCTTGGAAAGCATGGGCGCTTTGGAGATCAGCGCCATTCCCGAGTGAGAAGAGACTCGGGGCCCGATTCAGCGCGAAGCGCTCTCTTCGGCATGGACGGGAAGGATCGGCAACGGCCGCTGACCGACCTTCTCGTTATTGACCAGGATGACGATCCAGTAAACCGCCGGTTGCGGCACTAGGAAGGGTGGCATCGGAATGGGAAGATCGAGAACCGTCTGCTCCTCGAAGGGCTGTGCATCGGCCGGAAATTGGATCTGCCCCGAGGCGCTGGCCAACACGTGACCGGATTGCGGCTCCTCGACCCGGGTCGCAATGTCCAGCTTCGGGACTCGTCCCCGCAGGTGGGTGAGCCAAACGGTGATAAAGAAGGGCGGGGTCGGGAAAGGAAACCTCGGGAGTCTCAGCTGTCCAAAGGAGTTGATCAGAGAAAGCTTCTCGGTGCCTTTCTCCCGAACCACAAGGTCGGAGAGCAAGATCGCCGGACAAAGAACGGGCTCTTGAACCACAAGCCTCACCATAGGGAGGGCCGCTTCGAGAAGCAAGCTCCTCCCTCCCCGTCACTTGCACCGAGCACGATTTTTCGGAAGGACCGCATCGAGGCGGTCCTTACGGATGGGTTCCCGCGCCGGAATCCGACCCTCCTCGGCTATCCTTAGAGGCAAATTGCGCTTTCAACTCCTTTTCCAACTTCTCTCGCAGCGACTTCCGCTGCCCCTCGGTCTCCTTCCAAAGTTGGCGAGCCATCTCCTCACGACGCTGCCAATATTGGCGCCGGAAGGTCGCGCGCTGATCTTCGGAAAGGGTAAGTCCCAATCGCTCTGCCTCTCGATCGGCGGCGCGGATCCGCTCCGCCCGCATCCGCGCGATTCGCTCCAGAAATCTTCCTTTTTGCTCGAGTTTCATTTCCTGGAACCGAGGCCACTTTTCCAACTCCGCCAGCAGGCGATCATCGGGTAGCTCCAGGAGTCCAATGATCTTCTGCTTCACTACCCACCTCTGGTGGTCGGGTTCTTCCGCAGCGCAAGCCGCATGATCCCCCGCGCGCAAGGAAACTCCTCCGGCCAGCAGACCCGCGATCAACCAGCCCGCTAAAACGAACTCTCTTCTTCCCATAGAACCGTTTCTCCTATTTCTGTTTCTCCGTTTTCCGCGTGCTCCGGCAGGAGCTGTCCTTGGAGCCAGCCGACATCCTCGACCTCTCGATGGGAGTCGATCGAAGAGAAGGCCGCATGGGCTAAGCCCTCCTCCTGCCCGTTTCTTTGTTCGGACGCCCAGAAGAAATAGCTCCCTCCACCCAAGACAAGAAAGAGGAAGACGCCGAAGGCCCACTCCAGCTGCGCCCATCGCCTTCGTCGACCCTTCTCGACCGCAAGGCGCGATAGCGTCCTGGGTGCCAGCGAACCACCGAGTTGAGGCGGTGGTGTCTGCTTGAGAAGCTGCCAAAGCGGATCTTGCTCGTCCATGCACTAGGATCCAACCGCACCGCGGCTCCTTTGTTGCGGTTTTTCTGCTTGCGTTCCCCTTTCTTTGCCGCAGTGGCCTTCGCGGGCCTTTGCTTCGGGCTGCTTGGCCTTCTCCTCCGCTCGGACGGAGGAGGAAGGGCGGCAGAGAGGGACGCCAAGGAGCTATCCCGGCGATGTTGCCCGTCCCGCGATCATTTCTTGAAAACGAGCGGCGTTGCGCACCCCGTAGTCCCGATAACAGTTGTTGAAGAGGACATGGATCTGCGAAGCCCGCAGGGATCCGACCCCGGCGGCAAGCTCGCGCAGCTCCCCATCGTCGTACAAGTACCGGAACCGCTCGGCGGCGGAGGAGAGATTCCGGGCCATCCAGGTCTCTCGGTTCCTTCCATGCAGACGCACCACGGCGATCTCGGACTCCGGAATCCTCCAGAGCGCCGGAATGCTCGCCCGGGTCCCCTGCGGCTCGTCGACAATCACGGGAATGAACCCATGCTCAGCCTCCCACCGGAGCGTCTCTTCGGCCCGCCCGCCGGAAAACCAGGTTGCATTGCGGAACTCGACGGCGATCCGATCACTCTGGAGCATCTCGGCGCAATGCAGCAGATGCTCGATGTTCTCCCGCCCATAGGAAAACCAAGGAGGGAATTGAAAGAGAACGACGCCCAGCTTCCCGGATTCCCTCAGAGGAGAGAGGCCGTCGGAAAATCGCTTCCAGAGCTCCTGTCGAACCTCTGCCGCCAGATCCCGATAGTAGATCTTCTCCCGATCTGCCCGACCGGTCGGCGGCCTCAAATCCGGAGGAAGCGCGGCAGGGGAAGCGGGGTGCTGGGTCAAGAGACGGAAGGCCTTGCAGTCGAATACGAATCCGGCGGAAGTCCGCTCCGCCCACCGTCTTGCGTTCTCCCGTCGAGGAAGCGCATAGTAGGTCGCATCGATTTCGACCAGCGGGAAATGGGCCGCGTAGTAGCGAAGGCGAGACTCGGCATCACGGGCTTCCGCGGGATACCAGCCGGAACGCAGCAAGGTCGGATCCGTCCAGGAAGCCGTTCCAACCAGAACAGACGTCATCTCGCTGCGCGGAGGCGCTCCCCTCTTACAGCCCCATGAGATTCACGGCAACCTCCCGATACCAGGAGACGAACCTGTCGATCCCCACCCCAAGCGGGGTGTTCGGGGTAAATCCCGCTTCCTTCTCGAGTTCGGTCGTGTCCGCTGCCGTCGCCGTCACGTCGCCTGGAGGCGTCGGGGAAAAATGAAGAATCGCCTTTTTGCCGGCCGCCTTCTCGATCGCCTCCACCAGCTCTCGAACGGACAGCGGGGTGCGATTGCCGACGTTGAAAATCCGGTAGGGAGCCGAACTGCTCGAGGGGTCTGGATGAACCGGATCCCAGTGGGGGTCTGAGGCGGCCGGCCGAGAAATGAGTCGCGCCACCGCTTCGATCACGTCGTCCACGTAGGTAAAGTCCCGCCGGAGCTCCCCTTTTCCATAAACCTCGATCGGCTCGCCCCGCAGAATGGCCCGCGTAAAGGAAAAGTAGGCCATGTCGGGACGTCCCCAAGGTCCGTAGACGGTAAAGAAGCGCAATCCGGTGGTCGGCAGCCCGTAGAGGTGGCTGTAGGCATGGGCGAGCAGCTCCCCCGCCCGCTTGGTGGCGGCGTAAACACTGGCCGGATGGCCCGTGTCCCCTCGCACCGAAAACGGAAGCGAGGCGTTCAAGCCGTAGACCGAGCTCGAGCTCGCGTAGAGCAGGTGGCGCAGGAGGGCGGAACGACGGGCGGCTTCGAGCAGATGAACCGTCCCAAGAACATTATCTTCCACGTAGGCGGCCGGCTCCCGGAGGCTATAGCGGACGCCGGCCTGGGCCGCGAAGTGGACGATCGCCTCCGGCTGCTCCTGCGCGAGAAGCTCGTCGATCCGTTTTGCGTGGCGCAGATCGACTCTTTCAAACCGAAACGAAGGGGAATCCTGAAGAAGGCGCAGTCTCGCCTCCTTGAGCTTGATGGAGTAGTAGGCATTCAGGTTGTCAATCCCGACGACCTGCTCACCCTGTGCGAGGAGCCTTCGAGCGAGCGAAAATCCGAGGAAGCCCGCGCTGCCGGTAATTAAAATCTTCATGACATGGACACTCCCTTCCCTTCCTTCCTTCTCGAGAATCGCGTAAAGAGCTCCCGACAGAGATCCCTCGGAAGGGAGACCTCCTCCGGCCAGGGGCGGGGATAGCCTTCGGCCGGCAGCTTCCGGGTGGCGTCGATCCCCACATGACTTCCGACGTTCGGGACCGTCGGGGCGTGATCCAAGCTGTCGCAGGGCCCACGGGTAAAGAGAAAATCCCGCTCCGGATCGACGTTGGCGCAGAGATGGAAGAGGACGTCCGCCGTGTCATGAACGTTCACCTCGGCATCGACGACCACCAGGATCTTCGTAAACATCATCTGCCCCATGCCCCAGAGTCCGTGCATCACCTTGTAGGCTTGATAAGGGTACTGCTTGCGGATGCTGAGGAAGACGAGGTTGTGGAAGACCCCTTCGGGAGGGAGCGCCAAATCCACGATCTCCGGGAAGGTCGCCTGGAGAATCGGGAAGAGAAGACGGACGCTCGCGGTTCCCAGATAGAAGTCCTCCATCGGAGGCTTGCCCACGATTGTCGCCGGGTAGACCGCGTCCTTCCGGTGAGTGATGCAGGTGAGGTGAAAGACCGGATACGGCTCGACGGGCGTGTAGAAGCCGGTGTGATCCCCGAACGGCCCTTCGGGGCGAAGCTCGGGCGGTTCCACGTACCCTTCGAGCACGAAATCGGAGTTCGCCGGAACCTCGAGATCGACCGTTTCGCAGCGGACCAGAGGAATGCCTTTTTTCCGCAGAAATCCGGCGAAGAGCAGCTCGTCGATCCCGTCTGGGAGGGGTGCGGTGGCCGCGAAGGTCAGCACCGGATCTCCGCCCAGGCAGACGGCAACCGGCATGCGCACCCCTTTCTCCCAATACTCCTTCCCGTGGCGAGCTCCGACCTTGTGGATCTGCCAGTGCATGCCGGTCGTGGCCTCATCGTAGACTTGCATCCGGTACATGCCGACATTGCGTCTTCCCGTCTCGAGATCTTTGGTAAAGACCTGCGGCAGCGTGATGAAGGCCCCCCCGTCCTTCGGCCAGCACCGGAGAACCGGAAGGATGGACAGATCCAGCTCCGCCGAAGCTCCCATCCTGACGATCCGGTCCCGACAGGGTCCGTCCTTAACCCGGTGCGGCCGGCTCCGGACGAGCCCAAGTCCCTCGCGAAAGAGCTCCCAACCTTCCCGGAAGGAGCGAGGCGGCTCGGCGTGGAGGAGCGCTCGAATCTCCTCGACGAGATCTGCCACCGGCATCCCCAAAACGAGCTCGATCCGCCGCTCGGAACCAAAGGCGTTGATCAGCACGGGAAAGGGCGAAATCGTTCCGTCCGGAAGGAGAGGTTTTTCCACGAGGAGCGCATCGCCCCCCCGAGGAGACTTCATCTCTCGGTCGGCCAGCGCGGTGATCTCCAGCTCCGTCCGCACCGGCTCCGAGATCCGGAGCAGCTCCCCTTCGCGCTCCAAATGACGGGCAAAGTCAGAAAAACCTCCGCACTCCATGGGTTGACCCGCTCCTCTCGCCCTCCCGCAACGAGGGATGACGTTTACGATACCCAAGGGCCCCGAGCAAACAGAAGGAAAAAGCCGATCCGCGGTTTACGAAGACCGTGGATGAAGGCCGCATTCGCGCTTCCAGCCGAAAAAGCGGGTCTCCTCCGGGAGCATCCCCTCTTCCCACGGTCGGCTTGTCGGCACATCCCCCACCGAGACGTAGCCTTGGGAAGCGAGCGGATGCCGGGGAATCGCCCACTGATCGAGATAGGCTTCCACCTGCTCGTCGCTCCAATCGACGATCGGATGCATCTTCGCCATCTCGCCCTGCCATTGGAGAACCGGCAGATCCGCCCGCGTTCTCGCCTGGGTCCGGCGCACTCCCGCAAGCCAGCAGTGGGCGTGCAATTCCGCCAAGGCCCGGCGCATCGGCTCGACCTTGCGCAGTTCATTATATCGATTCAGCCCCTCTACTCCGTTTTCCCAGAGACGTCCGTACCGAGCCTCGAACCAAGCGGCCGAAAACGGAGCTTGCACCACATAAAGCCGAAGCCCGAGCCGCTCGGCGAGCAGGTCCGCATAGCGGTAGGTTTCGGGGAAGAGATAGCCGGTGTCGACGAAAATGACCGGAATTTCCGGCCGCAGCCGCGTGGCGAGATGCAGGAGGACGGCCGCCTGGATGCCGAAGCTCGAGCTCAGCACGACGCGATCACCGAACCGGTCGAATGCCCACTGCAGACGCTCCACCGCGCTCTTCCCTTCCAGCGCCGCTTCTGCTTCCACGCTTTCCGCGGCTTGCCCCGCTTTGCCCTCGCTCCCGCTTCCCTCCTCTGCTTGAATCTTCTCCAGATCGGGAGGAGCAGAAGCAGCGTCGTGGGCTTCAAAAGTGCTTGGCTTTTCCATATCTCTGTTTACTCTATAGACTCATGAGCCATTTGAGCAAGCTTGAATCGCAGAGCGTTTTTCTCTTGAGAGAGGCTTACCGCACGTTCCAACGCGTCGGAATGCCTTGGTCGATGGGGAAGGACTCGAACGTGCTTCTCTGGCTTGCGCAAAAAGCATTCTGCGGCCGAATCCCCTTCCCCGTTCTCCACATCGATACGACGTACGAATTTCCGGAAATGATGGAGTTCCGCGCATGGGCAGAGACGCATTACGGTCTCCAGCTCATCGTGAAGATCAACGAAGAGGCGATTGCCCGCGGCGTGGGCTACGAAACACACGACCCCATCACGGTAACCCACGAGCTCAAGACAGTCGCCCTCCGCCAAGCCCTGGAGGAATATGGATGGGACGCTCTGATCACCGGCATTCGCCGAGACGAGGATCCGACTCGGGCGAAGGAACGCTACTTTTCGCCGCGCTCTTCCGAAGGGGAATGGAACTACAAGGACCAGCCTCCGGAATTCTGGAATCAATTCGCTCTTCCCCCCAAAGGGGCAGGCGGTCATGTGCGGGTGCAACCCCTACTCGACTGGACCGAATACGATATCTGGCTCTATATCCGCCGGGAAAAGATCCCGATTCCCCCACTCTATTTTGCACGGAATGGCAAACGCTTCCGCTCCATCGGCTGCCAACCGATCACGCATCCGGTGCCGAGCACGGCCTCGACGGTGGACGAGATCATCGCCGAACTCTATGCCACTCGCACGCCTGAGCGGGCCGGACGAGCGCAAGACCATCACGAGCGGAACGCGATGCAAAAGCTTCGCGCCAAGGGATTTCTATAAGAAAGGGCCAATCTACCATGCATTTTTCCACTTCCGAGGAGGTCCTGCCGATCGTCGTGATCGGCCATGTCGACCACGGAAAATCGACCCTGATCGGTCGTCTGCTCTTCGATACGGGCTCCGTCCCGGAGGGGAAGGCGGAAGAGCTCGCCCGGGCCGCCGCCGCCGAGGGGATGCCCTTCGAGCATGCCTTCCTGCTCGATTCCCTCCTCGAAGAACAGGCTCAGAACGTGACGATCGACACAACGGAGATCCGGTTCCGAACGAAGAAAAGGCGGTATGCGATCATCGACGCTCCCGGTCACAAGGAGTTCCTCAAGAACATGCTCTCCGGCGCGGCGAGAGCCCACGCGGCCGTGCTGGTCGTCGATGCCCAGGAAGGGGTTCGCGAGCAGACGCGCCGCCATGCGATGCTGCTGCCCATCTTGGGGATTCAACACATCATCGTGGCAGTCAATAAGATGGACCTGGTCGACTTTTCGGAAGGCCGCTACCGGGAAATCGCCGGAGCCCTGGCAGCCCTCTTTCAGGAGCTCGGCCTGCCGGAACCCACCTCTCTCCCGCTTTCCGCTCGAAACGGAGAGAATATCGTCCAACCGAGCGTACAAATGCCCTGGCACATCGGAGGACCTCTTCTCGAAGCGCTCGACTCGGTTCCCTCTCCCCCTGGGCTCGACGCGTTGCCGCTTCGCTTCGCCGTACAGGATGTCTATCGCCGCGGCACCGAACGGCTGATCGCAGGGCGCGTGGAAACGGGCACGTTGCGCGTCGGAGATGACCTTCTTTTCTGGCCGGGCCGCAAGCGAGCCCGCCTGCGCTCCTTTGCGGAGTGGCCGACCGAAACGACGCCTACGGAAGCTTCCGCCGGTCGATCGACAGCGCTGATCCTGGAAGAGGAGATCTTTGTCGAACGAGGGATGATCGGCAGCTCCCTCGAAAAAACGCCGATCGAGGCACGCGAATTTCCCGCGAAGATTTTTTGGCTCGGACCGGACCCTCTCCGGGTGGGAGAAAACTACGAGCTCCGCCTAGTAACCCAATCGGTGGGTGCACGCGTCATGGAAGTGGATCGGGTGATCGACGCGGAAACGCTTTCCGTCCAAGACTCCTGCAAGCCGGGAGTGGAGGCGAACGAGATTGCGGAGGTACTCGTTCGTACCCAGCAGCCGCTTGCGCTTGACAATGCTTCCGAGATTGCCCAGACCGGACGATTCATTCTGGCCAGAGAAGGAAGGATTCTCGGTGGGGGAATCGTTCTCGGTGCCCGCTATCCGAGAGCTTCCCTGCCTCCGATTCAAAGCAGTCCTCTTTTCTGGACGGAAGGAGAGATCGACCGGAACGAACGGGCGCGCGCGCAGGGGCATGGCGGGGCAATCCTCTGGTTCACCGGTCTCTCCGGAGCGGGAAAATCGACACTCGCCTTCCAGTTGGAGGCCCAGCTCTTTCGCCGTGGGATCTGGGCCTACGTTCTCGACGGGGATAATCTGCGCCACGGACTCTCGAGCGATCTCGGCTTTAGCGCCCAAGACAGGAGAGAAAACATCCGAAGAGCGGCGGAAGCCGCTCGCATCCTCGCCGATGCGGGCAGCGTGGCGATCGTGGCCTTGATCTCCCCGTTTCGCGCCGACCGGCGCAAGGCGCGGGAAATCGCCGAAGCCGCAGGCATCCCCTTTCGAGAGATCTTCGTGCACGCCCCCCTTGATGTCTGCCGGGCGCGCGATCCGAAGGCGCTCTACATACGGGCCGAGCGCGGGGAGATCTCCGAATTTACGGGAGTCGATTCGCCCTACGAAATTCCCGAAGCAGCCGAGCTTGCGCTCCCTACCCATGAGCTCTCGCCCGCCGAATGCCTCGAAACATTGACGAAGATCACTCTGGAGGCGATTGCTCTCCCGAATCGGCCCTCCTTGCGGGAAGATCCCGCCGCGAACATTTAACCTGCCTGTCTCCTCGACAGAAGATGCCGCTTAAGCGCCGCTTAAGCCGCCGCTCCGGCAACCGCGTCAGGAGCCTTCCACGGGGGAAGGCATGGGTTTGGCCGCGGTTTCAGGAAATGCTTCCAGCAAGGAGGATGCGACGGCGGCTTTCCAGATCGGCACGTCGGCCTTGAGCCTTTGGATGAGTTCCTCGGCGATCCGAAATGCGGTTCCGCGCCTCTCGGCCTTAACTTGGAGATAGAGAGAGGGTTCCCCCACGGGAACCGTTCCCAGCCGATGAATGAGGACGAGTTCGTGGCAGAGTCCGCGCTCCGCCACCTCCTCGGCGATCCGCTCCAGCTCCTTCTTGGCCATCTCCCGGTAGGCCTCATAGGCGAGTGCCGTGATCGGCTTGCCCCCTTCCCGGCCACGAACGACACCGAAAAATTCGACGACCGCCCCGGATGACCCTTCTAAAGGGAAGGCAAGGCATGGCCGCTCGATGGGCCGGTCGATCAGAGAAATGGTGATGCCCATGATTCACCCTCCGCTGACCGGCGGAAGCACGGCCATCTCGTCCGCCTCTCCGACCGGGTTGTCCCAAGAGCAATACTCGAGATCCAAGCTGACCCGGACTCCGAAGAGCTTTTCAAAAAATCCGGGAGAGAGCCTTTCGAGGATTTCGCGCGGAGTCTCCTCGGGCCGAACGAGGACGAGGCGTTCCCGAAAACCCAGGAGTTCCCTTGCTTGCGCGAAGAGCAGCAGGCGGATCGTCCTTTCTCCGGAACTCATTTTTACCCTCCCAAGGCGGTCATCGCTCGCTCCGGCTCGTAGTAGTCCCGGAAAGAGTGTTCGAGCGGCTTCTTCCGCAACGTGTCCAGGAAGGTCTCGCGCAAACCTTCTCGATCGATCGCAGGACGTAAAAAAGGGCGTAGATCGACCTCCATCTGGTTTCCAAGGCAGGGGCGGAGCTTCCCATCCGCCGTAAGACGCATCTTGTTGCACTGCTCGCAAAAATGGAGATCGCTCAGCGCTCCGATAAACCCCACGGTGACTCCGCGCTTTCCCATCCGGAAGTAGCGGGCGGGGCCGAAGCCCAGTGACTGCTCCACCGGCTCGAGCC
>NZ_CABFVA020000041.1 GCF_902143375.2 Methylacidimicrobium tartarophylax
CAGAAGACGGCATACGAGCTCTTCCGATCTGGCGGCCGGATAGCGCTGGAGAATGTCGATATAGCGGGCGCGGGCTCCCGGCCCGGCCTTGGCAAGGCGTTCCCGGCTCAAGAGCCCGCGGATCGCGTCCGCGGAGGCGAATCCGTGCCGGTCCAGCCAGTCGCGCAGCCCTTCGACCAGCCGCTTCATCCGGGGAATCCCGTCCCGAAGGAGCGCGGAGGTCGTCATCACGACGTCCGCTCCCGCCAGAAGGTATTGGATCACCTCCTGCTCGCTTTCGACCCCGCTGCTCGCCGCCAAGGAGGCATTCAGGCGGCCTCGCAGGAGCTGGATCCAGAAGAGGGGCAGGCGCGTTTCGCCCCGACTACTCAAGACCAGATCGTCCACGAGGCGCAACTGGGCGATATCGATCCGGGGCTGGTAGAAGCGATTGAAGAGCACGAGCGCCTGGGCTCCCGCCTCGACCATCCTCCGGGCCATGTTCCCCAGCGAGCTGAAGGCGGGGAGGAGCTTGACCGCCAGCGGAATCGAGACTTGGGAGGAGACCGCGCGCACGATCTGGAGATAGCGCTCTTCCACCGCCTCGCCATCCTCCTCCAGATCGGTGGGGAAGAAGTAGATGTTGAGCTCGAGGCCGTCGGCACCCGCCTCCTCGATCCCCTTGGCGTAGGAGATCCACCCCTCGCTCGTCACCCCGTTGAGGCTCGCCAGGATCGGAATGTCGACGGCCCGAACCGCCTCGCGGATGAGCTCGAGGTAACGCTCCGGCCCCACCCGGTAGGAGGACGGCTCGGGGAAGTAGGTCAGCGCCTCCGGGAAGCTGTCGGTTCCGGCGGCCGTGAGCCGCTCCCAGCGATCTTGCTCAGCCCGGATCTGCTCCTCGAAGATCGAGGGAAGGACGACCGCTCCGGCCTCCGCGTCTTCGAGCCGGCGGATGGCATCGAGCTCCCCGGTCAGGGGAGAGGCCGACGCGATCAGCGGGCTCTGGAGGGAAAGGCCCATGTAACGGGTCACGAGGTTCATCGGGCTTCCTCCCCAACGGGGATCGCCTCGGCACCGACGGGAACGGGCGCTTTCCCTTCCCGCAATCCGGCGAGCTCTTCGTAGATCCGATACTTCTCGAGAATCAGGGACTGGGCGCGTTTCGCGAGGGCCGCGGCGTCAGCCGGATGGCTCATCCCGAGCGCTCGGTAGCGCAATTCTTGATTGGCATACTGCGAGAAGGGGAGTGTCGGCCGGGGCGAATCGAGGCGGAAGGGGTTCTCGCCGATCGCTCGCATCGCGGGATTGAAGCGGAGGAGCGGCCAGTAGCCGCAGGCGACCGCAGCATCCTGCTGGCGCAAGCCCCTCTCCATCTCAATGCCGTGGGCGATGCAGTGGCTGTAGGCAAGGATCAGCGAAGGGCCCTCGTAGGCCTCGGCTTCCCGAAAGGCGAGGAGCGTCTGCTGCGGGTTGGCCCCCATCGCCACCTGGGCGACGTAGACGTTGCCGTAGGCGACCGCCTGCAGGACCAGGTCCTTGCGGGGCTCGCGCTTCCCCGCGGCGGCGAACTTGGCGACCGCCCCGAGCGGAGTCGCCTTCGAGGCCTGTCCCCCGGTGTTGGAGTAGACCTCGGTGTCGAGGACGAGCACGTTGACGTTCCGGCCGGTGGCGAGCACATGATCGAGACCCCCGAAGCCGATGTCGTAGGCCCAGCCGTCCCCGCCGACGAGCCAGATCGAGCGGCGGACCATCTGGTCCATCACCGAGAGGAGTTCTCGAGCCTGGGGGCTCGTCTCGGCCAGCGGCGCCAGCTTCCCGCGGAGGGCTTCGAGCCGCCGGCGCTGGGCGTGGATCTCCGACTCCTGGATCTGCCGGGCCGAAAGGATCTCGTCCGCCAACTCCTCGCCGACCGAGCCGGCTAGTCCGCGGAGCAGTTCCTCGGCCCGGCCCCGGAGCTGGTCGACCGCCAGCCGGAAGCCGAAGCCGAACTCGGCGTTGTCCTCGAAGAGCGAGTTCGACCAGGCGGGCCCCCTCCCCTCGCCGTTCTTGGCCCACGGTGTGACGGGGAGGTTGCCCCCATAGATCGAGGAGCAGCCGGTCGCGTTGGCGATCAAGAGCCGGTCGCCGAAGAGCTGGGAAAGCAGCTTGAGATAGGGAGTCTCCCCGCAGCCCGCGCAGGCGCCGGAAAACTCGAAGAGGGGCTCCAGGAACTGGACTCCCCGGACGTTGGCAAAGTCGACGTGGGAGCGATCGTTGACCGGGAGCCGCTCGAAGAAGGCGATATTCTGACGCTCGGCTTCCAGAACGGGCTGCTTTGCCTCCAGGTGGATCGCCCTCTTCTCCGGCTCGACCGGGCTATAGGCCGGGCAGACATCGATGCAGAGCCCGCAGCCGGTGCAGTCTTCCACGTAAACTTGCAGGCTGAAGCGGACGCCGGGATAGCCGCGGAGGTTGATCGGCGCGGAGCGAAAGGAGGATGGCCCTCCCTCGAGCCGCGCCTCGTCGTAATACTTGACCCGGATCACACTATGGGGGCAGACGAAGCCGCACTGGCCGCACTGGACGCAGATCTCGGGCTCCCAGATCGGGACGAGGTCGGCGACATTGCGTTTTTCCAAGGCCGCGGTCCCCGAGGGATAGGTGCCATCCACGGGGAAGAGACTCACCGGAATCTCATCGCCCCGCCCCTCGAGCATCGGACCCGTCACTCGCCGGAGGAACCCGGGAGCGTCCGCGGGGACCAGCGGGCGCCGGTCGAAAGCGCTCGTCGCCGACGGGGGAAGGGCAACCGGGTGAAGAGCGGCAAGCGCATGCTCGACCGCCCGGAGGTTCTCGGCCACCACTTTCTCGCCCTTGCCGCCGTAAGCCTTCCGGATCGAGCGGCGGACCTGATCCACCGCCTCGTCCCGGGGAAGGATGCCGGCAAGCGCAAAGAAGGCGGTCTGGAGCACCGTGTTGGTTCGTCCCTTGAGCCCCGCTTCGCGCGCGATCCGGGACGCGTCGATCACGAAGAAGCGGAGCCGCTTCTCGAGGATCTGCCGCTGGACGGATCGGGGAAGATGATCCCAGACCGCCTCCGGGCCGTAGGGGCTGTTGAGGAGAAACGTGGCCTCAGGAGCCGCCGAGCGGAGCAGGTCGACCCGCTCGAGGAACGGAAACCAGTGGCAGGCCACGACATTCGCCGAAGAGACCAGATAGGGGGAGCGGATCGGCTCCGGGCCGAACCGGAGGTGGGAGACGGTCAGCGCCCCCGACTTGTGGGAATCGTAGACGAAGTAGCCCTGGGCATGAAGGTCGGCCTCCTCGACGATGATCTGGATCGAGTGCTTGTTGGCTCCGACCGTCCCGTCCCCGCCCAGACCGTAGAAGAGGGCCCGGACCACCGAGTCGGGCTCGATCGAGTAAGCGGAGTCGACCTCAAGGCTCGAGTGGGAGACATCGTCGGTGATGCCGACCGTGAACCGCTTCTTCGGATCAGGCTTGGCGAGCTCCGCGAAGACCGCCTTCGCCATGGCGGGCGTAAAATCCTTGGAGGAGAGGCCGTAGCGGCCGCCGATGACGCGCGGGAGCCGAGGCCGCCTCCCCTGGGAATACGCTTCGGCGACGGTCGTCACGACGTCGAGGAAGAGGGGCTCGCCCAGCGCTCCCGGCTCCTTGGTCCGCTCGAGCACGGCTAGGGCCCGGCAGCTCGGCGGGAGTGCCGCAAGGAACGCCTCGGCCGAAAAGGGGCGGAAGAGACGAACCTGGAGGACGCCCACCTTCTCGCCTTGCCGGTGGAGGACGGCCGCCGTCTCCCGGGCGGTCTCGGCCCCTGAGCCCATCAAGACGACGACCCGCTCGGCATCCTCGGGTCCGTCGTATTCGAAGAGATGGTAGCGGCGGCCGGTCTTCTCGGCGAACCGGTCGAAGAGCGACTGCAGAATCCGGGGAAGGGCCTCGTAAAAGGGGTTAGCCGCCTCGCGCGCCTGGAAGAAGGTGTCCGGGTTGTGGGCGGTTCCCCGGATGAAGGGATGCTCGGGATTGAGCGCCCGCCCCCGGTGCGCCCGGATGAGCTGCTCAGGGAGGAAGGCTCGGAGCTGCTCGTCGGTCAGCAGGCTCAGGGTGTTCACCTCATGCGAGGTGCGAAAGCCGTCGAAGAAGTGGAGGAAGGGGACGCGGGATTCGAGGGTCGCCGCCTGGGCGATCAGCGCGCCGTCGTGCGCCTCCTGAACGGAGCCGGAGGCGAGCAGGGCGAAGCCCGTGGTCCGAACGGCCATCACGTCGGAGTGGTCGCCGAAGATCGAAAGGGCATGGGTGGCGACCGATCGCGCCGCGACATGGAAGACCGCCGGGGTCAGCTCACCGGCAATCTTGAACATGTTCGGAATCATGAGGAGAAGACCCTGGGAGGAGGTGAAGGTGGTCGTCAGCGCCCCGGCCTGAAGGGAGCCGTGGACCGCTCCCGCCGCCCCGCCTTCGCTCTGCATCTCCTGGACGACCGGAACCGTCCCCCAGAGGTTTTTTCTCCCTTCGGCCGTCCACTGATCGGCGAGCTCCGCCATGGTCGAGGACGGGGTGATGGGATAGATCGCACAAACCTCGTTCGTCCGGTAGGCGACGTCGGCGACGGCCATGTTACCGTCCATCGCCCGAAAGCTCGCCTTTGTCATGACTCCGCTCCCAGAGGCTCGGGGATCATTTCGATGGCATGACAGGGGCACTGGTCGAAGCAGACGGCGCAGCCGGTGCATCGGTCGTAGAGAAAGCGATAACGCTTCCCCGGTCCCAGCTTGAGGATCGCGTCCTCCGGGCAGGCGGCATAGCAGTTGTCGCACTCGAAGCAGATCCCGCAGGAGAAGCAGCGCTCGGCCTCGCGGCGCGCCTCGGTTTCGGAGAGCCCCGCCACCACCTCGGCGAAACCGCTCGTTCGCTCGGCCGGCGGTCGCTCGGGCTGGTGTCCCGGTGCCACGTCGCGGTAGACCGGCAGGTGGAGCATCGGGAAGGAGACGCCGGACGGAGGGGCCGGCTCGGCGTAGACCGAGCCGCGAAGCCAGGCGTCGATCGACCGGGCCGCCTTCTTTCCCTGGCCGACGGCATCCGTGACGGTCTGATCCCCCGGAACCGCGTCGCCTCCGGCAAAGATGCCGGGATGACCGGTCATCCGGTTCTGGTCGACGATCACCGCCCCGTCCTTTCCGAAGACGATCCCGGGAACCCGCCGGAGGAAGCGGCTGTCGGTCTCCTGCCCGATCGCAAGCACGACCGCGTCTGCCCGCAATGTATCGTATTGGCCGGTCGGCCGAGGCCGGCCGTCGGACCCGAGCTCCATCCGCTCGACGGTCAACTCCTCGCCCACGATCTCCTTGATCGTCGTGAGCCACCGGATTCGAATCCCTTCGGAAAGGGCCTCGTCGGCCTCGAAAGCGCGGGCCGGCATGTGGGCGCGGTCCCTCCGGTAGACGATGAGCGCCTCTTCGGCCCCCAGCCGCTTCGCCGTCCGCGCCGCATCCATCGCGACGTTGCCCCCGCCGTAGATCACCACCCGGCGGCCGAGCAGGGGACGCTCTTCCCCTCCCACCTGGTGGAGAAGGGAGACCGCATCGAGCACGCGGGCCGCGTCCCGGGCCGGAATGTCGACATGCTTGCCGATCTGGGCACCGATGGCGACCAGGACGGCGTCGAAGCCGCCCGCCGCTTTTTCAGCGAGGAGCTCCTCGACCTTGTGATCGAAGACGAAGCGGACCCCCATCCGCTCGATCCGCTCGACTTCCTTGGCCAGCGCCTCGCGGGGAAGCCGGTAGGCGGGAATCCCGAAGTGCATCATCCCTCCGGCCAGGGGACCCGCCTCATGGACTTCCACCGCATGGCCCAGCCGGGCGAGATGGTAGGAGGCCGAGAGCCCGCAGGGACCCGCTCCGACGACCAGCACCCGCTTGCCGCTGGGCTCCGCAGCCGGCGGGAAGGGCCACCCCCCGGCGGAAGCGAGATCCCCCAGAAAGCGCTCAATCGCGTGGATGGAGACCGGGGCGTCGTAGTCGCCCCGATTGCAGTGACTTTCGCAAGGATGGTAGCAGACCCGCCCGTGGACCGCGGGAAAAGGGTTCTCCCGGACGAGGAGCTCCCAGGCCTTCCGGTAGTTCCCGGCCTGGGCCAAGGCGAGCCAGCCCTGGATGTCCTCCCCGGCAGGGCAGGCGGCCCGGCAGGGGGGCAAGAGATCGACGTAGAGCGGGCGACGTGTCCGAGTGGGGCCCGTGCCCTTTTCCCGGGTCAGATCGATGACCGACGTCATGTCGCCATGCTTGGACATCTTGGACGGACCTTCCACGCCCCGGCCGGCAATGGGCCGAGACGCAGCGCCATGATCGCGCACAGGATCCTTCGCGTCAATCGCCACCGAAGGCGACTCCTTCGGAACTTGGGAGAGAAGCAGGCGAACTCAATGCGCTTCGGAGGGAGAAACGAGATAACCCCCGGACTTTTCCTCCGGCTCCAGCTTCAGCAGTCCTCTCTTTTGGGCTTCGAGAAGAAGCTCGTTGAAGGAGCGGAAGGAGTAGGCCCGCTCGTTGAAACCCGGATTGCGGCGCTTGAGCGCCTGCTTGATCATGGATCCCCAGATCCGCTCGTCCTCGCCTCTCTCCTGGACCAGCGCTTCGAGCGTTTCGACGACCATCTGTAGCGCCTTGTCGGCGGGTGGTTTCGAAGCTTTTCCCCGGGGCTTTTTCTCCCGGGGCTCGGCGACCGCGGGAGTCTCTTTCGCGCTGCGGACAAGATCGTCGTAATAGAGGAACTCATCGCAGTTGTTGAGGAAGAGGTCGGAAGTGGAATTCTTGACTCCCACTCCGATGACGGTCTTCGCGTTTTCCCGCAGCTTGCTGACCAGGGGAGAAAAATCAGAATCTCCACTGAGGATGACGAAGGTGTCGACGTGGCCCTTGGTGTAGCAGAGGTCGAGCGCATCCACCACCATCCGAATGTCGGCCGAGTTCTTTCCCGATTGGCTTACGTGCGGGATCTCGATCAACTCGAAGGCCGCCTCATGGAGGCCCCGCTTGAACTCCTTGTAGCGCTCGAAGTCGCAATAGGCCTTCTTGACGACGATATGCCCCTTGAGCAGGAGCCGCTCGAGCACCTTCTGGATGTCGAACTTGGGATAGGCCGCTTCCCGAGCTCCCAGCGCGATGTTTTCCAAATCCAAGAAGACGGCCATCGTGGCATCGGAAGCATTCATCGGCGGACCGCGACGACCGGAACAGGAGGAATTCCCCTCCCGCATCCGCCCTCCTTTGGGCGTTTGGGCGCCGGTCACCGCAGAGCCGATCTTCGCTTTTCTCTAACCCCTTGTCTAGCCTGTCTCCCAAGCGTTCTCCTGCCGCTTGCCCAACGGTCGGGAGCCTTTCCCCCTTCTAAAAGAGGGAGACGCGGCGGCGCGGGATCTCCTCGCCACCAGGGAGCGGCTGTGTCAGGATCAAGCCCATGGAGCGGATTCTGGATCCGCACTTTCCGCAATGCTTCGAGGAGTTGTTGCGGCGGCTCCTGGCGGCCGTCCGTCTCGCCTACGGCCCGCGGCTCCTCGTCCTGGCGGTCTTCGGATCAGTGGGACGGGGAAAGATGCGGCCGGATTCGGACATCGATTTTCTGGTCGTCGCCGATCCTCTTCCCCGCGGAAGGATCGCCCGGGTTGCTGAATGGGAGCCGGTCGAGCGGGAACTCGCCCCCGCTTTTGAGGAGGTGCAGGCGCACGGCGTCCTCACCGAATGGTCGCCGCTCTTCAAGACGCCGGAGGAGTTGGCGGCGGGAAGTCCGATCCTCTTCGACATGACCGAGGACGCGCGGATCCTCTGGGACCCGCAAGGGGTGCTCGAAGCCGCCCTGCGGCGGATGAAGGAGCGGCTCACACGCAACGGAGCGCGGCGGATCTGGAGCGGGAATGCCTGGTACAGAGAGCTCAAACCCGGGCATCTTCCGGGGGAGCCGATCCATATTTAGAGCCATGACAACCGAGTCGTTGGCGCAGAGCTGCCTTCGGAAGGCCGAGGCGCGTCTGGGCTTCCTGGCCCATCTCCTTGAGAGCCGGGATTACTCCGATGTGATCCGGGAGGCGCAGGAAGCCGTCGAGGTCACGCCAATGGTGCGCGGAATAGCGGCAGGCCACGGAATCAAACGAGCCATCGTCAAAAGGCAGATGCTCGGCCGACGCCGGCCCGGTTTCGATGGGTAGTGTCCGCTTTTTTGTGTGCGGGTCGATTTCCGGGTTTATTGTCTGATAGTCTAGATAGAGAGTTGTTCATGCGCCGTCAACGGGAGCCGACGAAGAGCGGTGCTCGGCTTTGGAGCCTGGAGCCCCGGGACATCGCAAGCCCAAGGCTTGCCAGCCTTTCTTTCCGCCGAGAGGATGCTCGGCATGAGTACCCATCCAGCCCACCCCGACGGCGTGTTCGAGAGCCCGCTCCTCGAGATTGACCAAGCCAGTGTGAAGCGCGGCGAGCGCTGGATCCTCGACCGGCTGAGCCTGCGTGTGCCGACCGGCCGGCACACGG
>NZ_CABFVA020000042.1 GCF_902143375.2 Methylacidimicrobium tartarophylax
CCGTCGTCCGCCGCTCGGGCGGCTTGGGCAAGGCGTTCGTCGGCCCAATTCCAGTAAGCGAAGAGGGAATTTGGCCCCCGGGGAACCAGATAGAGCCGAAGGGCGCCCGAATCGGGCGCGGGCGCCGAGAGGCCCCCGAAGGGGGGATCGACCGACACGGAACTCCCCCGCTCGGCCTCCGTTCCCATCGCCGGTTCCAGGGTGAGAAAGGGATCGAGAGAGGCCTTGGGAGAAGATCTCTTCGGTCTGTTGCGGGTTGACTTGTCGCTTGTCTTGTGTCGAGACCGAGAGGAGTGACGGGGGGCTGTCTTGCGCGAGGTCATGGCGTTCTCATCCTCCTTGTTCCGTAGATCTTACGGGCCGCCGCGATCCGTTCTCATTTCCCTTCGGGCTTTTCTCGCGGGTACCCGGATGGAGGAACGAAACGGGCTCCGGATCCGCCGGAAATCCTATCCCTTTTCCTAAGCCGATACGAACTTAGCCCAATCCCATCGGCTCGACCAGCAGGAAGTCGAGGAAATCTGCCGCTGGCGCAAGAGGGTGTCAGCCTGTGGAGAGGAACGCTCTGGCGCGAGGCGCAGGCCACGCGTGAAACGGGCCTCGACGAAGCAGGAACCGAACAGCACGATCGCCGCATAGCTTTAGCCGGCTACGCGACGGTTTGCGTAGGTTTCGGAGAACGGTTGGTTGGCAGCACCCCTTGACCACAGGTGAGGACGAGGCTACGCTTCCCGATTACGGTGGTGATTCGGCGGCTGCTTCTTGCACTTCTTTTTTTGGGAATAGTGCCTGTCCGGCTCTACGCCCCCCTCGTCTGGAGGCCGGGAGAGGGTTGGACCGACGAGAGCACGGGCGCCGGCCTATCGGCTTCGAGCTCGCGCGATCAACTTGCGCTAGGGAAGAAGTTGTTTGACGCTAAGGATTACGATCACGCGATGCAGGCGTATGCCATCCTGGTGCGCCGCTGGCCCTACTCTTTCTTTGCTCCCGAAGCACAATTTCGGATTGCCGAGTGCTTGGAAAAGCGGGGCGACTTTTTGAAAGCCGACAAGGCCTACGACAAGATGATTCAGAAGTATCCGGCGAGTTCCTTTTTCGAGCAGGTGCTCGAGCGGAAGCTGGCCATCGGCAACCTCTACTTGGCGGGCGAGCCGCAGCGGCTACTCGGGATGCCGTTCGGACCCTCCATGAAGATTGCGGTCGGGATCTATGAGTCGATCATCCGTGCGGCTCCCTATGGACGATTGGCCCCGATCGCGGAGTTTCAACTGGGGCTGGCGCGGACCAACGAAAAGAACTACTCGGCGGCGATTGCGGCCTACAGCCGGATCCTCGACAAATACCCAAACTCGGAGTTGGCGGACGATGCCCAATACCAATTGGGTTATACATGGTACGTTTCCGCGCTCGCCACGGCCTACGATCAGAGCTCGGGGGATAAGGCGATGGAAGCTTTCGAAGATTATATCGTCCGCTATCCGCTGGGAGACAAGGTGGCAGCCGCACGGGAGCATCTCGTTCTGCTGAAGAAGCGGGCCACTCTCGGCAGCTTTAATATCGCCTCCTTTTACGAGAAGACAAAGAACTACAAGGCTGCCTTCATCTACTACAGCGATGTGATCCGACAGAATCCCGAATCGGAGCAGGGGAGGATTGCGGAGCATAAGGTCAAGCTGCTCCGGCCGATGGTGGAAAGGGATCTCGGCCTGCCTTCCTCCGGGACAGCCAATGTCGGCTCTCCTGCGGCAATTCCTTCCGGTCCGGCGGCGGGAGGGGCCCCTGGCGGAGGTCCGGGAGCGGGTGGTCCTTGAGAGCGGGGTCGAAAGCGCGGGGGAGCGGGCGTGCTTGGCTGCTTCTGCTTCTGCTTCTCCCGATTCTGACGGGTTGTTCGGGCGGCTACCGTCTTGGTGCGATCGGCGGCAAGCAGATGCACGGGCTTCGCACGATCTGGATCCCGACGGTGCGCAACAAGACGATCATCCCGCAACTCCAATCGATGGTCACCAACGAGATCATCAGCGCTTTCGACAACGACGGGAGCTTGCGCACGGTCGGCCCCGGCGAGGCGGATGCTGAGCTCGACGTCACCCTCACCGATTTTACCCGGATTCCCATTCGTCCGGAACTCCTTGATCCGCTTACGACCGCCGAATACCGGTTCGTCCTCATCGGGAGTGCAACGCTCATGAACCGGAAGCTCGGGCGGAATACGATCAACGGGGTGGGCGTATCAGGATCGAGCTTCTTTTTTACCCAGATCAACATGCCGGAAGCACAGAGACAGGTGATGCCTTGGGTCGCCCAGGACTTCGCCAAGCGGGTGGTGACGTTAGTCACGGAGGGGTGGTAGCAGCGCCCCCGGGCTCCGTCAGAGGGAGGAACACATAGGGCCCGAAGCGGAGCGTATGCGGGAGAAGGGAGGTGAGCCATCGTTTTGCTGCGGCGATGGCCGAGACGAGCGAGTCTCCCCAGGCGAGACGGGCGGTTATGGCAGCGGAGAGTGTGCAGCCGGTCCCGTGGGGGCTCGCTCCCGGGACGCGTGGAGCGGCGAAGGATCGGAAGATCCCGCCCTCGGCAAGGACGTCGACCGCCGACTCCCCCGAGAGATGGCCTCCCTTGAGAAGAAAGGGAACCCCGAATCGCTTTGCGAGCGCCAAGGCTGCATCCGCCAGGTCGTCCGAAGATCGGAGCGCCCTTCCCAGCAGAAGCTCGGCTTCGCCCTGATTGGGGGTAACCAGACGGGCGAGAGGGAAGAGGGATTCACCAAGAGCCGCGAGACTGTCCCGAGCGGAAAGAGGGTCGCCGCAGGAAGCAGAGAGCACGGGATCGACGACCAGCGGCAAGCCGGGGCCGAGGTCGGAGAGGCGGGCCGCGACCTCTCGGACAATCGCGGGAAGGTAGAGCATTCCCGTTTTGACCGCGGCGACCGGAAGCGAGTCGAAGACGGCCTCGATTTGGCTGCCGACTAAGGAGGGGGCGACGGCGGAAATCGCCAGGACTCTGCCGGGATGCTCCGCGACGATCGAGGTGATCGCGGTGGCGCCATAGGTGTGAAAGGCGAAGAAAGTCTTGAGGTCGGCTTGAATGCCCGCGCCGGCGCTCGAATCAGAACCCGCGATCGTCAGCGTCACCGGAGGATGGTCGGGAGGGAAAGAATTCATCGAGGGGCCTTGCCAAAGAGGGCAAACGGACCTAGTGTAAAATCGTTTTCCTTCTTTCGGATAGAGAAATGAAAGCCTCTTCCAACCCGCAAACCGTGCCTGGATTGGAGGTAAAAATCGAGAAGCTTCGTTTTCGCATGGCTTCGGAGGGGATGGGCGACCGCCCGTTCGTCTGCCAATATTACCTTAGCATCGGGAACGGGAGCGACCGGACCATCCGGCTCCAGGGGAGAAAATGGGTTCTCACCGAGCAGGAGACAGGAGAAAAGGTGGTCATCGAGGGGGAAGGGATCGTCGGATCGTTTCCCGAACTTCGACCCGGCGGAAAATTCCGCTATTCGAGCTACCATCTCTATCGGCGGACCACGATGGTAGAGGGGGCCTACTTCGGCCAGGACGATGACGGGAAGTCGATCGTTGTCGGCATTCCGCCTTTTTGTATGGCTGCCGCCCCGGAGGGAGAGATCGACCGGACGCTTTTCTGAAAAGGCTCTCTTCTCACTCCTCCTGCGGGAAAATTCGTTGCGTCCGTGAGGCAATCGCCTATTCTTTTAGGCAGAGTTCTCAAAATTGAGACGAAGACGAGAAGTTCTGCGCGTGGAAGAGGAAATCGCCGATGGGTCAGAGGCTTCCCCCTCCCAGAGGGAACCGGGAAGGCGATCGAGTTGTTCCGCAGGAAGACGAGGTTCCAAGACGAGGTTCCTTTCCCAGGCGCTCAGCGATACCGCCCATTCGGCTCTCCCCCCAATCCCTCTGGCCGGGAACGGCCAGTCTGCTCTTCGCTTCGGTCGGCTTTCGGAATCCGCCGGTTTATCCGCGTCTGCGCGGGAAGGCGGATTTCTGCCGGGCGAGGGAAGTCGTCGAAAGAGAACCGGATGCGCGAATCGAACAAAACAACCAGGGAGTGACTCATTCCGGCTCCTTGCCTCTATCGGGCATCCGGATTTGGGGTCCTCCCACCAAGGGATAGTCAATCATGAGTCAAGATCCTTCCACATCGAGAAATTTCGGACGTTATCGTGGTCGGGACCAGCGGTCGAGAAGGCGGGGGGGCCGGGAAAGGCCTCCGGCGCCGCCGCGCGAGCTTTCCTTCGGAGAGAAGGTGCAGGCCTTTTTCCAGGGACTTTTTGGACAGCGGCAACAGCCGCCGTCGCCGACGGCTCGTCCCGGGGCGGCTCGGGAGCGGGAACCACGAAAGGCGGCTAGTCCGTCACCGAAGAGCGGGACACCGATGTTTGAATCGGTCGTCGCTCCCTCCACGCCGAGGCTTTATGTCGGGAACCTTCCCTATGAGGTCGCGGAAAGCGATCTCTTCGACTTTTTCTCGAAGGTCGGATCGGTGAAAAATGTCGATATCGTTCGGGATCGGCGGACCAATCGCTCCAAGGGCTACGGGTTTGTCGAGATGGTGGACCTGGAGACGGCGAAGCAGGCGTTTACCCAGTTGAATCGAGTCGAGCTCGTCGGCCGTCAGATCGTGGTGAGCGGCGCGAAATCGGAACGCCGGGACGGACGCCGAGAGGCATCCGAGCCTTCTCTCTGAGAACCGGACGAGTCCCATGGTAGTCGAAGAGGCGCTCGCGCTGCTTCTGCGCGGCACCGAGCAGGTCTACTCCGCCCATGAACTACGGGAGCGTTTGGGGGCTTCCCGTCCTCTGCGCGTCAAGTTCGGGGTCGATCCGACCTCGCCCGATCTCCACTTGGGCCACTCGGTGCCCCTGTTCAAGCTGCGCCAATTTCAGGATCTGGGGCATCAGGCGGTCCTGGTGATCGGTGATTTTACCGCCCAGATCGGCGATCCGACCGGGCGCAACGCGGCTCGGCCCGAAGCTTCGGCGGAAGAAGTTCGCCGGAATGCAGCGACCTACCGGGAGCAGGCCTTTCGGATCCTCGATCCCGACCGCGTGGAAATCGTCTGGAATTCCACCTGGTTTGAGAAGATGACGAGCCGGGAGATGCTGCTCTTGCAGCGCCGGGCGACCGCGACCCAGATCCTGCAAAGACGCGACTTCCAACAGCGCTGGGAGAAGGGCGAACCGATCGGGCTCCACGAGCTTTTTTATCCCCTTCTCCAGGGCTGGGATTCCGTCATGGTGCGTGCCGACGTGGAGATCGGCGGCAGCGATCAGCTTTTCAACATGCTGATCGGCCGCGATCTCCAGGAGCAGGTCAAGCAGCCGCCCCAGGTCGTCCTGACCCTTCCCCTACTGGAAGGGGTCGATGGCGAGAATAAGATGAGCAAATCGCTGGGCAATGCGATCGGCGTCGCCGAAGGCCCCGAAGAGATCTTCGGCAAGACGATGAGCATCTCCGACGAACTCATGGGCAAATGGTATCCCATCTTGCTGGGCAATCTTGTTCCCCCCGACGCGCATCCGATGGAGGCGAAGAAGAAGCTGGCCGAATGGCTGGTCGCCCGCTTCCATGGAGAAGAAAAGGCCGAGAAGGCACGCATGACCTTCGAGCGGGTCTTCTCCCATCGGGAAGTGCCGGAGGAGATCCCGGAGTTCGACCTCCCGGGACAGGAGATGCCGATTCTCGAAATCCTCCTTTCGATCGGAGCGGTGCCGAGCAAGTCGGAGGGGAGGCGGCTCGTGACCCAGGGCGCGGTGCTCGTCGACGGGCTCCGTATCACCGATCCTCGCTCCACGGTCCGTTTTACGGCTCATCCCCTGCTCCGTTGCGGCAGGCGGTTTTTTGCGCGGCTCAAGCCCGAGGGGCTATAAATTCCCGCAGCTACCGCAAGCCTTGGGTACGGACTTTGTGAGATATATCGGCTAGATTCCGCCGGCGGGAGGCGAAGGCAAGGAGCCAGTCGGGTAGGGACAAAGATCCCGCAGGCTGCACCGGGTGCAGCCGGGATTGCGCGCGGTGCAGACGGCTCGGCCATGTGCCTGCAAAAGATGGCAAAAGGAGACGCGATCCGGCTCAGGAACCAGTTCCAGGAGGTCGGCTTCGATCTTGTCGGGATCGGTTTGGGCCGTGAGGCCGAGCCTTCCCGAGACACGGCCGACATGAGTATCGACGCCGATTGCGGGTTGACCGAAGGCGTTGCCGAGGACGATATTCGCCGTCTTGCGGCCTACTCCAGGGAGGGAGAGAAGCTCGTCGAGCCGATCCGGAACCTTTCCCCCGAACTGATCCATCAGGGCTCGACATGCTTTCTGGATGGCACGTGTCTTGTTCCGGTAGAAGTTAATCTTCCGTAGTTCATTCTGGAGCTGCTCCTCGGGAACGGCTGCCCAGTCGGCCGCGCGGCGGTATCGGGAAAAAAGCGATGGTGTCACCAGATTGACGAGTTCATCTCTGGCTTGGGCGGCCAGGATGAGGGCGATCAAGAGCTCCAGAGGGTTGGAGAAAGCGAGGGCGAGCTTGGCATGGGGATAGAGCCCGTGGAGAATCCGGAGGATCTGCACGACCCGTTTGCGCTTTGCTTCGCTCGTTTCCATCTGAGAACCTCGCGTGCGGCAGCGCGGGTCGGCACCGCTCACGCGAGAAGCGGGCGAGCGGCGGCGAGAATCCGCTCTACATTGGGAAGCACTTCCGCTTCGAGCTTGCCGTTGTAGGGCTGAGGAATATCCAGACCGGTCACCCGGAGGATCGGGGCGTCGAGCCAGTCGAAGAGCCGGCGTTGGACGTCGTAGGCAATCTGGGCACCCCAGCCGGCGAAAGGCTTGTTTTCCTCGACGATCAGGAGGCGGTTGGTCTTTTGGACCGATTGCGCGATCCGATCAAAGTCGTACGGTTTGATCGTTCTCAGATCGATGACGTCCGCTTCCTTCCCGCTTGCGGAAAGCGCTTCCGCCGCGGAAAGGGCCGTATGCGTGGAATAGCCTGCGCTCACGATGGTCAGGTCGGCGCCTTCTCGACAGAGCCTCGCTTCCCCAATCGGAGTGAGAAATTCGGCATCCGGGACTTCGCCTTCCAACCCGTAAAGCCATTCGCCCTCGAAAAAGAAGACCGGGTTGTTGGAGCGGATGGAACTTTTGAGGAGCCCCTTGGCATCCTCCGGAAACGCGGGGCTCACGACGGTGAGAGCGGGCACTCCGGCAAACCAGCTTTCCGGACAGTGAGAATGTGTCGCGCCGATCTGTGTTCCGCCTCCGCTCGGTCCGCGGAAGACCATGGGAAGGTCGAACTGCCCTCCGGACATAAACCGAAGCGATCCGACATTGTTGATCAACTGGTCGAAAGCGACGAAAGAGAAGCTCCAGTTCATGAACTCGACGATGGGGCGCAACCCGTAAAGAGCCGCACCCACGGCAAGGCCCGAAAAAGCGGCTTCGCTGATGGGCGTGTCGATAACCCGCTTGGCGCCGAAGCGCTGGAGGAGTCCTTGAGAAACCTTGAAGGCACCTTGGTATTCCGCAACCTCTTCCCCAATCAGGAAGACAGAGGGATCCCGTTCCATCTCCTCGGCCATAGCCTGATTGAGGGCCTGGCGGTAAGTGATCTTAGCCATGGAAGAAATTAGATGTCGCTATAGCGTGGTCGCGGGATCGGGTCAATCTGGTCTTCCGGGGAAAACGGGAGAGAGAAGGCGAGGGCGAGATCGGGCTCCGGGCTCTGCTCGGCGAAGGTGAGGGCGTCCTGGACTTCCGCGCGCGCCTCCGCATCGATCTGCTTGGCCACGGCATCCGAGAGGATCTCACGCTCTTC
>NZ_CABFVA020000043.1 GCF_902143375.2 Methylacidimicrobium tartarophylax
ACCGCGGCTCGCCCGCCGCTGCGAGGGTCGAGCGCGGCATAGCGGGAGTTGCCGTCGACCGTGGCGGCCAGATACTTGGTCCTGCCCTCCAGACTGACCCGGAGGACCGCCGCATCCGCCCGTCCCGGCCCCATCACCGTACCGATTCCGACCATCCAGTCATACTGGCGCCAGACCCATTCCTTGGAAGCCAGCGAGGGAAGACCCGCGAGGGTCGTCCAGGGCGACCGGCACTCGGCGAGCGTAAGTGGTGGCTTGGCGGGGAGAGCTTGGGAAGAAGCGGTCGCAATCTTCGCCTCCCGCTCGTAGACCGGAGCGTCCTCCGTGAGAAGCCGCGCGGGGAGATCCACGGCCACCTTCCCGTTCTTCCGGTAGCGGAGCAGGCCGCCCTCGCTCACGTGCCCAATCTGCCGCAGCGGCACGCCCCACTTGGCGAAGACCGTTTCGGCCTCCGCTTCTCTTCCTTTTTGAAGGATCAGCAGCATCCTTTCCTGTGACTCCGAAAGAAGGATATCCGCCGCATCCATCCCCCGCTCTCGAAGCGGCACCTGATCCAAGTCGATCTCCATGCCCGCTTCCCCTCGCGCTGCCGTTTCACTCGTCGAGCAGCCGATCCCCGCCGCTCCCATATCCTGCACGCCGATCACCACGCCCTTTTGGGCAAAAAGCTCCAGGCAAGCCTCCATCAGGATCTTGCCCATGAACGGATCGCCGACCTGGACCGCCGGCCGATCCTCTCGTGCGTCGGCCCCGAGCAGCCGCGAAGCGAAAGCCGCCCCCTTGAGTCCATCTCTCCCTGTCAGTGAACCCGCCACGAAGACCGGGTTTCCCACCCCCGCGGCGGCTCCCTTTTGAAGGTGATCGTGGCGAACGACTCCCGCGCAAAAGACATTGACCAGCGGATTGCCATCGTAGGAGGAGTCGAACGCCAGCTCTCCACCGACCGTCGGGATCCCCACGCAGTTTCCGTAATGGGCGATGCCGCCGACGATCCCCCGCAAGAGGCGTCGATTGTTCCGCGCCGCCGACGATCCCCCGCGGATCTCTCCCAGGCGCAAGGAGTCCAAGAAACAGATGGGCCGGGCTCCCATCGTGTAGATATCCCGCAGGATCCCGCCTACACCCGTGGCCGCTCCCTGAAACGGCTCCACCGCACTCGGGTGATTATGGGACTCGATCTTGAAGACGACCGCCCAGCCGTCGCCGATGTCGAGGGCTCCCGCATTCTCCTCCCCAGCCTGGATCAGAACCCCGGGACCTTGTGTGGGCAACTTTCGCAGTTCCCGCTTCGAATTCTTGTAACAGCAATGCTCGCTCCAGAGGACCGAAAAGAGGGCGAGCTCCGTCTCATTCGGCGGGCGCCCAAGGGCCTCCTCGACCCGCAAGATCTCCTCCGGCAAAAGGCCGGTCTTTTGCGCCAGACTCTGTCTCTCCGCTTCGTTCGTCATTTCGGATCCTCGCTCCCCAACCGTCGTTCTCCTCGAAGGAAGGTCGCCAAAAGACGCGGCTCCGGCTCGTCCGCCAGCAAGCAAAAGCTCGCTTCCGCCCCCTCCTCCAAGCCGTGGCGGAGCGAGAGCCAGTGCGCAGGCCTCACCGAGAACGCCTCCCAACATTCCCCCCACGGCCGGCCGAGCAACGCAGCGGCTCGGAAGACCGCGGCGAACGGAGTCAAGGTCGAGCCCGCCAGCCTGCCGGAGGCCGCATCGACGGCTCTTCCCGCTTCGTCCACATCGATCTTTCGATCCCCCAGCCGATAAGACCCCGGCCTCATCCCCGCCGCGGCAATGGCGTCGGTGATCAGGATGAGTCGGTCCCCCAAGGATCGCGCCACCGCCCGAAGCGCATGCGGCGGCAGATGAATGCCGTCGGGGATCACGCTCGCGTAGGGCAAATCCGACCCGAGGGCATGAACGAGCGGGTTTTCCCACTTGGGAAGCAGGTGGGGCAACCCATTGCCGAGGTGAGTCCAAAGGGAAGCTCCCGCTTCGATCGCCTGCGCAAGCCTGTTTCCCATCGCCCCCGAATGGCCGATGGCCACCCGGATTCCGCTGTCCACGGCGGCCCGGACCAGATCGAGCCCTCGCTCGGAAGCCTCCGGGGCCACGGTCATCATGCGGCAGCCACCGCCACAGGCCTTCTGCGCCCAGGCAAGCCAGGCCGGATCGGCGGGCAGAATCCACTTCGGGTTATGAACGCCGGCATACCCCTCTTCGGGTCGCAGGAACGGCCCTTCCAGATGAAAACCCAAGCAATTGATCGGCTCCTCCGCCCAATGCTCCTGCAAGGCCGGAAGGAGTTCCCGGTAGGAATCCTCCGGACGGGTGATCACGGTCGCCAAAAAGTGCGTGCAGCCGTGCGCGAGCAGGCTCCGGCAGAGCCGCTTCCATTCGTCTCGACCGATCGGGCTTCCGTTGAGATCGACTCCCCCAAGCCCGTTGACCTGGAGATCGACCAGCCCCGGGGCGATCCAGGGAAGACTTCCCCTCTCGCGGCGCACGGGTTCAATCCGCCGATAAAAAGGCGGCTCCAACTCCACGGCCAGAGTTTCCCCCGTCCGATAATGGCGAGCCTCGACAACGACCACGGAACGCGACACCTTCGCGTATTCGTTGTATGCTGACGACTGCGGATTGGCAATCGAGGAGGAACGACCGACTCCTCCATAGGAGGCAGAAGCGTTGAGCGACAGAGGGCAGGGAGACCCGGCGGCACCCGCGGTTTTTTTAAGAACCTACGGCTGCCAGATGAACGTCCGGGATTCCGAAGCCGTGCTCCATCGCTTTGTCACCCAAGGCTACCGGATCGCCCGCTCGGAAGCCGAAGCCGACGTGATCCTGCTCAACACCTGCTCGGTGCGCGACCTGGCGGAAGAAAAAGCCTGCGGAAAGATGGCCTCTTTACACGCGCGCAAGCGCGAAAACCCCAACCTGGTTTTAGGCTTCCTCGGCTGCATGGCCCAGCGTCGAGGCGGCGACCTCCTGCACGAGTTCCCCGAGGTCGATCTCGTCCTGGGCACCCAGAAGCTCCATGAGGCCCTGACCCAGGTCGAACGAATTCGGGCCGCCCGTGCCGCTTCCTTGGCCGGCTCCCCTTCCGCGCCGCTCCGGGTCCTGGAGGTCGAGGCCGAGCCAGGTTCGCAAAACCAGATTCGTGAGCATCTCCCCTCCTCCCGGAAGGCCTCGGCTTTCGTCTCGATCATGCAGGGCTGCAACATGCGCTGCGCCTTCTGCATCGTCCCGGTCACTCGCGGGCCCGAGCGAGCGCGACCGATGGACGAGATTGTCGACGAGGTCCAGAAGCTCGCCGACCAAGGGACCCGGGAAGTGACGCTTCTTGGGCAAATCGTCAACCTCTATGGCCGCCGAGAACTCCCCACCCTCCACGGCCGCTCCCCCTTCGTCCAGCTTCTGGAGAAAGTCTGCTCGATTCCCGGCATCGCCCGCGTCCGCTTTACTTCCCCGCACCCCATCGGCTTCCGCGACGACCTGATCGGCGCCCTGCGCGACCTTCCCCCCCTCTGCGAGCATATCCACCTGCCCGCACAATCCGGCAGCGACAGGATCCTGCGGGCCATGGGGAGGGGTTATTCCCGCTCCCGGTACCTCGAGCTCGTCGATCGGATTCGGGCTGCGGTGCCCGGGGCCACCCTTACGACCGACTTGATCGTCGGCTTCCCGGGAGAGGAAGAAGCGGATTTTGCCCAGACCCGGTCCCTCGTCGAGACCGTCCAATTCGACCAGGCGTTCCTCTTCCGCTACTCGCCGCGTCCCGGAACCAGTGCCGCCGCCCGCTCCGACTCGATCCGAGAGGAAGAGAAGCTCCGCCGCCACCACGAGCTACTCGCTCTCCAAGACGCCGTCGCCCGGCAGAAGGCAACGCAGCTCCTCGGACAAGAAGTGGAAATCCTCATCGAAGGCGAAAGCCGCAAGTCGCCTCACCGCTTTCAGGGCAGGACGCGCGGCAATCACCTGGTTCTGGTTCGCGCCGAAGAGCGCTGGCGGGGGGAACTCCTCCCCGTCCGGATCGTCGAGACCACCGGCTTTACCTTTTATGCGGAGCCGGTTCTCGCCGAGGAGACCGAGGAACGATCGCCCGGCGTCCCTACTCCTCCGGCACCCGCCCGATAAAATCATACCAGGCGGCCAAAAGAGCGGCGATCACCGTCGGGCCGAGGAAAAGCCCCAAGAGGCCAAAGCTCGTGATCCCTCCCAGGGTGCCCAGCAGCACCCAGAAAAACGGGAGATGGGCGGCACCCCCGATCAGCCCCGGCCGAATGAAGTGGTCGGCGACAAACAGCACAAGGCTGCCGAAGAGGAAAAGCGCGATGGCGAAGAGCAGGTTCCCTTGGGCATAGAGCATGATGCTGACTCCCCCGAAGACCAGCGGCGCCAGAAAGGGAATCATCGCCAAAATCCCGGTCAAGCCCCCGAGGGTGACGGGATCGGCAATCCCCACGATCGCATAGGCGACTCCGAGCAAGATCCCCTCCCCGATGCTCACCAGGACCAGGCCGTTCACCGTCGCGCGAATCGCCGAGACACAGTGGCGGGAATATTCGACCCCGATTTCCCCCACGAGCCGGCGGGCGAACCGGAAGACCTGTTTCCCCAAGGCTTCGCCGTCGCGGTAGAGAAAAAAGAGCGTGAGCAGGGTGAACGCGAGCACCTCCGCCCGCCGCAACATCTGCACGCCGACCGTCCGTGTCCAGCGGAGAACGAAAGCCGGGTCCAAGTGTCCGAGCGTGGTCTCGGCCGCCCCGGGACTTCCCAAGGAAGAATTCCATGTGGAGAACAACCAGTTCCCTACCGCCGGGATATGGTTGACCCACTCCGGGGCGGGCAGACCCGATTTCTGAATCGCCGCCAGCCAGCGCGTCAGCACCCGAGCCTCTTCCCCCAGCTTGATCGCCGCGTAGGTCAGGGGGCCGATCAAGGCGACGCCGATGACCAGGGTAAAGAGGATTGGCAGGACGATCCCCTGCATCCAGTGCGGCGCGCGCGACCGGAGCCAGCGGTAGAGGGGCCACGAAGCAACGGCGATCACCAGCGCCCAAGTCATGGAGACGAGGAAGCCTTGGATCGTCCAGAACCCCAGCGCCACCAGGCAGAGAGCTAAAACCACCCGCGTATTGGCCTGGAACCCTCCGTTCTGCTCCTCCTCCGGCCCAGCCGCGACCGATCCAGCCTTTGAAACCGCCATGCTCGTCGCAGCTTATCCTTCCCGCGGAAAAGCGCTACCGCTTTTTCTTGGGCCTTGCCCCAGGACTACTCCGCTCCGCGCCGCTTGAGCAGAATCTCCGCCGGCCAAGCCGCCGGGGAGAGGCGCAGCAGATAGAGCACGGTCTCTGCAATATCTTCCGGCTGAAGATAATCAGCTCCCGACACCCCCGTCATCGGCGTGGCGACCAGGGCCGGACAGATCGCGACGGCCTTCACCCCGTGTTCCCTCCCCTCGTCCGCCAAGGCACGGGTGAGCCCGACGATCCCGAACTTCGTGGCGCTGTAGCCCCCGGTCTCCGCCCAGGCCTCGACTCCGGCGAGCGAGGAGACATTGCAGATCAGACCTCCCCCGACAGACGCGATCCTCGGAAAGGCGGCGCGGCTGCACCAGAAAGTGCCGAAAAGGTTCGTGTCGATCATCTCGCGAAAATCGGCCGTCGAAAGAGAGGCGACCGGGCCGAAGCGCCCGATGCCCGCACTGTTCACCAAGATGTCGATCCTCCCACGCCAAGCAGCGGCTCGTTCGATCAAGCGCTCGCACTCCTCTTCGCGCCGAACGTCGGTCGGGATCGCACTCCCCTCTCCTCCCTTCTCCCGGCAGAGGCGCGCCACCTCTTCACACGGCTCCGGACGCCTTGCGGCGACCGCCACCGAGGCTCCCTCTGCGGCCAACGCCAGCGCCACGGCCCTGCCGATGCCGCTATTTCCACCGGTGACGACCGCAACCCGACCCTCCAAGAAACCCTTAGCCATCCGCCTTCCTCCTTACCCTGCCCTTCCGATCCGGATCACCTCACGCTCCGTGACCAACAGGTCCATCCGCTCGTCGTGCCCTTCGGCGGCTACCCGTGACAACTCCTGCCAGGAAAAGAAGAGCCCGACTCGAAGAAGACCAGACCCGATCTCCGCCAAAGTCCGATCGTAATACCCGCTTCCCCGCCCCAGCCGCATCCCGCCCTGGTCAAACCCGAGCCCGGGGATCAGGATAAGATCCGCCTCGAGCTTCCGCTCCTTCCTTTCCGGCGAAGGTTCTCGAAACCGCAGAGGCCCAGGATGCAGCGACTCCAACGTCTCGACCTCGGCAAACCCGAGGCTCCGATCTTTGCCGCGAACAAAAGGATAAAAGACCCGCTTATCCTCCGCGCGCGCCCGCCAAAAAAGAAGATCGGTATCCGGCTCGCCGGGCAGCGAGGCGTAGAGCAGAACCCCTTTGGCGCCTTGCCATTCCGGGAGGAGGGCAAGCCGCTCTGCCAAGCACCGGCTGGCCTCCGTCCGCTCGGCCTCGCCATAAGCGGAGAGCCGCTGGCGAAGCAAGCGGCGCTGTCCCGCCTTGTCCTGGGCCAAAGCACCGACCATAGCTCATCCGAATCCCGATTCCGGACTCGACGCAAGGGGAAATCGATCTGCCGCGATCCAAAAAGCGCAATTATTCAAAACAGAGCGGGCGCGGACCGAAGCTGCCCTCCCTATTCGTGAAGCCGATGCAAGGGAAAGAAGGAAAGCCATTTCGTGAGCAGGCTCTTTTCCGGGGATTCTCCCTTACGCAAAGCCTCAGGCGGTTCTGATGGCGCACCATTCTTCGCCCCCTTTTTCTGTCCCCTCTTCCGCCGTACTCCCGATTTCTTCATCCTCTCCTCTTTTTTTGCACCATTGCTATAATTTGTCATTTTAGCCGCTTTTCCGATTCGTTGTCAAAATCCGCAGCCGAAATTCCGCAGGTCGCTCCGGTAGGTTTTTCTCGCCATCCTGGCTACGGCATTTCCCTGATCGGGAGGAGGGATCCCGAACGCCCCCAGCCGTTTGACATCTCCCGGCTGCCCGCCTAGGATCCATTCATCCCTGCGCCGGCTTAGCTCAGGGGCAGAGCAGCAGTTTTGTAAACTGCGGGTCGTGGGTTCGAACCCCACAGCCGGCTCCCAGATATAAAGACGCCATCCTTCCTGGTAGAAGCCTTAGGGAAGCTTCCTTCGTTAAGAACGGATGTATAACGATAGATACCCAAAAAAAGGGGTAGAAGCGTATTGATTCCGCCAATAAACCGACAATAACAGGAGGGGGTGGTTGGTACAGGACGCCGGATCGGGGGTAGGGTATTCTTAATGTATTCTTAATATATTAGCTAGAGAAGAAGAAGAAAGGATTAGGCTGCGACACATCCGACACGTCTGCCCCTATACTTTACACCCCCCCTAAATTCCGCCACAACCGCCACAATGTTTATACTCAACGGTTTATGAAGCGCCACAAGCCCCGCCACAAATCCGCCACGTCGTCACGGATTTCGCCACGCGGGACAGGCAGCGGTTGTCCTTTCGATTTCAGGACTACATTCGGACTACAGCCTGCCGGTCGCGGAAGCTTCGGTAACGGTCGGCGGGGCGGCTCAACACCCCGTCCGGGATGGGATGATCTCGGATGCACTTCGCACAAGCGGCGGCTCTCACCCCTTGCGAGCGCAAGCGAGCCTGGAATGTCCAGAGGAGGGAAGGCTGCCCCCAGGGGCGAAAGGCTTACTGATAAGCCGCAATCAGGTCTCCGGCCCCTCCGCCCGCCACAGGCGCAGCGCGTTCTCGCGCAGGTGAATGGGGCGCGGGGCTGGTGGAAGGGAAGTGCCCCTCGTCCTCCCGCCGCCCAAAAACTTTTCACCCCCGGTCAACCAGAAGTAGGTAAGCACTTGCTTACAAGGTTTGTCGCCAAAGCCCGCCCCTTGTCATAGACTTAGTCCATGCGCTTGGTCATGTCGTCCACCGCAAAGGCCATCTACGGACAGCTTGGCGCCGCTGCCGGAAGCCCCTACAAGGCTCTGCTTCGGGTCGTCGATGATTCGAAGTTTGGTTTCATTTCCATCGAGCCCGTTGACGCCGGGATGTCCACCGAGCATTCGGACGAGATCCGCTCAAAGCTCTCCGGACATGGCATCCCCAAGGGCATGCTTACCTCGCGCTCTATCGACGCATGGCTCTTGCTCTACGGGAAGCAGGCTGTCGTTGATTTGCGCGAGAAAGCTCTCCGCAAGGCTCAAGAATTTGAACCACGGCTTTGCTCGGACAGGTACCAGGGCGATGAGGAAGCCCGGAGGATCGTAAGGCGACACGCTCTGGGTATTGCCCGGAACGCCGGACGCAAGCGAAAGCGGCAGACCGAGCGGCGGAATGCGATGGCCGAGGCTGTTGACGATACGTTGAACGGCCGTTCGCTCCCGTAGTGCAGGCTTCCCAAGAATGAGACGTAGTAAGCTGGAGAATCGAAGGATGCTTCGGACTCGGATGCGACGGCGGGCTGAAGCCGATGCCAAGGTCGCCGGAGACGGGTCGGCCTAATCTCTACCAACACTATAGAGTATCAACCATCGCGTTATGTTAAATCGTCCGGGGGTTTCGCGCGGCAGCGATGGGGTCTCGGGCCGTGAGAATCACGTCGCCACTCTTCTCTCCACCCCCCCCAAAAAAATTTCCGCTCGCGTTTTGGGGGCTGGTTTGGCTCGTGGTGAGAAGGCATTATCACGGAACCGCAATCTCTCCGTCCCTGCCCGGCGGGCTTCAGGGGCGCAGCAATTTGGGGCGTGACGCGAAAGAAAAGCGAGTGCGCCCCTCTCGTAAGGCAACCCGTAATGACGAATGGAGCTTTGCAGTAGCACCCCAACCAGGCAGAATCCGGCGCACGCGAACGATCGGGTAGGGGAGGAAAGCGATGAAGCACGCGCTCTGGCCAATCTGCGGGGTACTGTTGCTACTCTCCGCCGCGCGGGTCAGAGCCGAGAGCGCAACCCAAGTGTTCGAGCGGGTCTCTCCCAGCGTGGTGGTGGTACTGAGCCTCGATGCCGGCGGCAATCCGTCAGCGCAGGGCAGCGGGGTGGCGATCGCACCCGGCGTAGTGGCGACCAACTACCACGTCATCCGGGACGGCGCGAGCTGCAGGGTGCGCTACCACGGCCAGGACTACCCTGCGCGGCTCCTCAACAGCGACTGGCAGCGCGACGTGTGCAGCCTTGAGGTTCCGGGTCTGCCCGCGCCCCCTGTGGTGCTCGGCGACACCGCATCGCTCAAGGTCGGCGCCACGGTTTACGCCGTAGGCGCGCCGGAGGGCTTGGAACTCACGTTGTCGCAAGGCATCGTCTCTAGCCTGCGTGACCTAGAAGGTGGCCGCTACATCCAGACCACTGCGGCGATCTCGCATGGCTCCAGCGGAGGCGGCCTCTTCGACGATCAAGGGCGCCTGCTTGGCCTGACCAGCTTCTACATGGGAGGCGGCCAGCAACTCAACTTCGCGTTGCCGGTGGAATGGATCGCGACGCTGCCGCAACGTCCGGTTCGGTTGCCGGCGCAGGGACTAAGCGAGGTAGATTGGCTCAATCGCTGCATTGAGTTGGAGGCCCAGGATGACTGGCCCGGCCTTTTGGCGGTTTGCCAAGGCTGGGTGAAGCGGCAACCGGACAGTGCATGGGCTTGGGCTGGTTTGGGCGAAGCTTACGGACGCACCGATCAGTATTCTCAGGCGATTCAGG
>NZ_CABFVA020000044.1 GCF_902143375.2 Methylacidimicrobium tartarophylax
CTCGCCACGGACCGCTTCGCCCGGAAGCGGCCCCTGGAAGCCGAGTCGATTCAAAAGAGCCGATTCCTCCAAAAGCGAGGAGAGATCCTGGAAATCGCCCTACCCAAGGACTTTCGTCAAAAGGCCGCCTACTTCACCGACCCACAGAACCGGCCCATTCTGGAAGACTCGCTCCGGGAGGCGCTCGGGGAGCCGGTAACAGTCGACTTTCTTCTCGTGGATCCCCCGGTCACGCCGGCAAGGAAGGAGCGCCCGGAAGCGGCGGCAAAGAAGCCCCCTGGTCCGGAGGAGCAGATGACCGAGAAGGAATTTCGCAACGATCCGCTCATTCAGGAGGCGCTGCGGCTCTTCGAAGGGCGTATCCTCTCCGCAACCCCCCCGCAACCAGAGACGACATGAACCTGAACAAGATGCTCAAACAGGCCCGCCAACTACAGGAGCAGGCCCAAAGAATCCAGGAAGATCTTGCCAATCGACGATTCGAAGTCGAAGGCGCGGGCGGGAAGCTCCGCGCGGTGGCCAGCGGCGGAGGCCAACTCCTCGATCTCTGGATTTCGCCCGAGTTGGTTGCCGAGGGAGATGCCCAGATGCTCTCCGAGCTCGTTCTGGCCAGCGTCCGGGAGGCTCTCGATCAAGGCCGCCGGGCGAGCGAATCGGAAATGCAAAAGCTGAGCGGAGGTCTCGGCCTGCCGGGTGCGTTCTGAGCAGAAGCGGAGCGCTCTCCCATGGCAGACTATCCCCCAGCGGTTCGCGAGTTGATCGCCGCCTTACGCGAGCTTCCGTCGATTGGCCCCCGCTCGGCGGAGCGGCTCGTCCTCTTCCTGCTCGAAGAGACGAAAGGGACCAAAGAGCACCTCGCACGAAGTTTGCAAGCGGTCGGGGCGGGAGTTCATCCCTGCGGTCGATGCGGCTTTTATGCCGAAGAGGAGCTCTGCGAACTCTGCCGCGACCCATCCCGTGATCCGCTGCTCTGGTGCATGGTTGCCTCTCCCGGCGATGTTCTTCGCATCGAGCGGGCCTCCGCTTTCCGAGGTGTCTACCACGTTCTCGGTTGTAAACTCTCCCCTCTCGAAGGAATCGGGCCTGAGCGGCTCCCCTCTGGAACCCTCTTGGCACGCATCGAACGGGAGCGGCCTCGCGAGATCATTCTCGCCCTCGGTACGGATGCCGAAGGCGAGGCGACGGCACTCTACCTGGGTCAGCTCCTGAAAAAGACGGCAACCCGGATTTCGAGCCTCGCCACGGGTCTTCCCGCCGGAGGTGGACTCGAGTTTGCCGACAGCGTGACACTCAGTTACGCCCTTGCCGGCCGCCGCGAGCTGTAACCCGATCATGACTCCGACCCTCGCCTCTCCGCTGCGAGGTCTGTGCGGTCAACCTGACGAAGGCGGCTCGGATTCGTTGCTGGATTCCGCCGCAGTGCGGGAACCCTCGCGCATCGGCTTCGGCAGCCGCGCAATCAGCACGGCGCAAGACGCCTCTTCGCTGACCCGGGCGGCAACGCTTCCGAGCGCCCTCCCCCATGCTCCGAAGTGGCCGCTGTGTCCGAGCACGATCAACTCGAACCCCTTCTCCTCGGCAAATCGCGCGATTTCGAATGGCGGACTTCCCGTCTTCCGGAAG
>NZ_CABFVA020000045.1 GCF_902143375.2 Methylacidimicrobium tartarophylax
CCCCATCATGGAGGCGGTCGGAAAAGCCGCCCGCTCCGGCCTGCCGGTCCTCGGAATCTGCAACGGCTTCCAGATTCTCTGCGAAGCAGGGCTTCTTCCAGGAGCTCTGCTGACCAACACGGACGGGCTCTTCCGTTGCCATCCGACTCGCTTGCGCGTGGAGAGCAACTGCTGCCTCTTCACCCGGGGCTTTGCTGCCGGAGAAGTGGTTCAAATGCCGATCGCGCACGGCCAAGGGCGCTACTACGCCGACGCAAGGGCACTCGACCGGCTGGAACGATCCGGCTCCATCCTCTTCCGCTACTGCGACGTCCACGGCGACATCACAACGGAAGCCAATCCCAATGGCTCCGTCGAGAATATCGCCGGCATCTGCAACGAGGAGGGGAACGTGGTCGGGCTGATGCCGCATCCGGAGCGCGCTTGTGAGACTCTTCTTGCGTCGACCGACGGGCTCAGGCTCTTTCGTTCCCTCGGCTCGACCCCGTCCAAGACCGAGCCTGGAGCACTCTATGTCGGCAGCGCCGCTCGATGATCCCGCCTATTGGGAGAGTCGATATCGTCTGGGCGACGCTCCCTGGAATCGAGGCATGCCCTCGCCCGCCCTCGAGGAATCCCTCTTGCGCTTTTCAAGACCAGGCCGGGTGCTCGTCCCCGGCTGCGGGCATGGCCACGATGTCCGACTCTTGGCCAAGCATGGCTGGGAGGTGGTAGGAATCGACTTCGCGCCCGCCGCCCTTGCGGAGGCACGTAGCCAGGAAGACCATCCACGGGTGGAGTACCAGAACGCCGACTTCCTTGCTCTTCCCGAGAAGTTCTCCGGAGCTTTCGACCTGGTTTGGGAGCATACCTGCTTCTGCGCGATCCCCCCGGAAAGGCGACCGGATTACGTCCGCTCGGTCCGCCGGGCACTGAAGCCCGGCGGAAAGCTTCTCGGCATCTTCTTTCTCGCCACGGCTCCTCCCGAGCCGCCTCCTCACTGCTTTACGCTCGACGAGTTGGATTTGTTTTTTTCCTCCGACTTCGTCGTCGAGGCCGAATGGCTGCCCTCATGCTGCTATCCTGGCAGGGAGGGCGAGGAAATCCTCCGTCTGCTCGCGCGAAAAGAGTGACGAGTTCACCGCCTTCCGATCCGTATGTTCCTTCTCTCTTCCCGCCTCGCACCCAAGCCCATTTGCGATGCCTCGGGTACGAACTTTGTGAGAAAGGGCTGTAGAACGGAACGGGGCTGAATGGGTGTCGATTCGCCGGAGGCGAAAGAAAGACCTCCCTTTTTGCCTCTCTTCTTCCCTCGTACCCGCCTCGATTGGACGATGGCCGCGGGCCTCTTGATCGTAGCTCTTTTCCGCCTTCGCTACGCGGCCACTCTCGATCTCTTGCCCGACGAGGCGCACTACTGGCTCTGGGCAAAGCACCCCGCTTTCTCCTATGTCACCAAAGGGCCGGTCGTAGCTTGGCTGATCGGGCTGAGTACCGCTCTCTTGGGCGATTCCGTTCTCGGGGTTCGTCTTCCCAGCGTCGCTCTCTCGATAGGAACCGGCTGGCTCTTCTATCGGCTCGGTCAGCGGCTTTTTTCTTCTTGGTGCGGAGTGGCGACGGCAGCGGTTGCCTCGATCATCCCCATTTTTGCGGTCGGATCGGTGCTGATGACCATCGACTCCCCGTCGGTATTTTTCTGGCTCCTGGCGGCCGCTTTTTTTTGGGAGGGCCTCGAAAATCCCGCCCTCTGGCCCTGGGTTGCCTCGGGCCTGTCCGTCGCCGTCGGCTTCGCAGCAAAGTTCGTCAACTGGCTCGAGCCGCTTTCCTTTACGTTCTTCCTACTGAGCAGCCGGACGGGCCGATCGCACCTCCTTTCGGGCCGTTTTTTCCTGCTGCTCGGCTCCGCCGCTTTAGGCCTTCTGCCCTTCCTGGCGTGGAACGCGGCTCACGGGGGAGCAACCATTCTCCATCTCCTCCACCGAGGCGGGTTGCAAGAGCCCTTCACCATCGAACCGAAGGAGATGGTTCAGTTTTTAACAGAGCAGGCGCTCGCTCTCTCCCCATTCGTCTTTCTCGGCCTTCTCTGGGCAGCGGCGGTCGGCCTCCGGGATCGCTCCCCGGGGGCCCCTTCTCTCTTCCTGGCTTGGCTTTTCTTTCCCGTCTTCGTTTTCTATGCGGTCCTGAGCCTCCATCAGGCCGCCAAGGCGAACTGGACCGTGACCGCCTCCTCCGCCGCGCTCATCGCGGCCGTGGCCTATTGGGGTGACCGAGCTCGCCGCTACCGATGGGCCCGGCTCGTCGTGGGAGGCGCTCTTGCCCTGGCCTTGGTCGAAACCGCCTTCCTCCACGGGCTTGGCTCCGGTCTGCTGGGGCGAAAAGACCCGCTTCTGCGCGCGCGGGGCTGGGCGGAGATCGCCCAGGAAGCCGAACGACAGGCAGCCACTTGCCATCCGGATTTTTGGATCGCGAATGATTATGCGGTCGCAAGCGAAGTCTCGTTCTACGCCCATGGGAGAGAGGTCTTCGTGCCCGAATTCCGGAGGGCGGGCACACAGTTTGCCGTCTGGCCCGGCTACCCTCTCACACGAGGCAGCAGCGCCCTCTACGTTTCAAGCGAAACCGAGGGGACGGTGCCCATGGAGTTGCACCACGAATTTCCCGAGGCTCGATGCCTGGGAGGGGCTTGGCGGCAATGGAAAGACCGGCGCATCGAGTACTTCCGCTTCTGGCTTCTGCAGAGGCCGGGAGGGAACTAAAGCTCCAAAGCCTCTCCCGGAGGAGGCACGACCACCTCGATGCCGGGTCTTTCCTCACGGAGCCGCTCCTGGAACCAGGCGAGCGCCGGAGGATCCCCGTGAACGAGGACGCAAAGCCGGGGGTTCAACCGGAAGATGTAGGCAAGGAGGTCCTCTCGAATGGCGTGCGAGGTCAAGTCAAACTGATCCACCTCACAGAGGAGCGGTCGGGGGGGCGATTCGGAATCGAGGGCTACGAGATTGCCGCGCGAGGTCTGCAAAAGCTGTCCCGCCGGGGAATTCGGATCACAATAGCCGACGACAAGGATCGAATGGCGTTCCTCGGGAAGGAACCGCTGGGCCAGGATGTTCGACAGAGTGCGCTCGGTCATCATCCCCGAGGAGACGAGATAGATCTCCCCCGGCTTGGGGGAGAGTTGACGAACCGTCCGACCATCCAGCACCGTTGGAGCCACATCGCCCAAGAGGCTCAATCCGGGATGCCGCCGGAAAGACCGGCTTGCCAACCGGTCGTAGATCTGCGTGAAGCTCCTGCTTAAACCGCCGATCGTGATCGGGCATCGGGGGAGCCGGCCCGCCTTCTGCTCCAGGTAGAGGGTGGCCAGAAGTTCCTGCGTTTTCCCCAGGGCGAAGACCGGGATGAGAACCGCCCCTCCCCTCCGAAACGTGGCCTGGATCGAGGAGATCAGCCGCTCGATCTCCATCGGCCGCCTCTGATTTTCGGGCGTCTCCTTGCCTCCGCGGGTTGCTTCAATGATGAGAGTGTCAATTCCATCCAGGGGGAAATCCGCAGGCGGCATGAGCGTCTGCTCCTGGAAGCTCACATCCCCCGTATAGAGGATCTGTCGATCCCGATGACGGAAACGCACTCCAACCGCCCCAAGGATATGCCCTCCGGGGTAGAGCCGGAAGCTCAGAGGTTCCCCTTTGGGAGCGGATTCGCCGTGGATCGAGCATTCGTGACCGGCCCGGCAAATTCGATAAGATTTCGCAGCCCGATCGACTTCCTTGTGGGTGAAGAGTGGGTAACTCGTGATTCCTAGCGACGCTCTCTGCTTAAGCATCACCTCGACTGAATTGTGCAGAAGCGGCTCCGCAAGGAGGTAGGTAGCCTCGCTCAAGTAGACCGGCATCTTTTGCTTGCGACGCACGAAGAGAGGGAGCGAACCAATATGGTCATGATGGGCGTGGCTCACCACCACGGCGTCCGCCGCGTGATTCCCAATCGGGCCGAAGTTCGGCGTTGCATCCTCCCCTTCCCTCCGGGGATGGAGGCCTGCATCGAGGATGATCCGCCCCTCACCGTCAAACTCGAGAAGGTAGGAATTGGCGCCGATCTCGTTGGCGCGGGTCAAATTGGTGAATTTCACGAACGGCAAACCGAAGAAGATGTCGCCATTCGCGACCGCCTTCAGGATAGGTCAATAGATTTCGGATCCCCCGATCTGTCAAGACAAAGCAGACGAGGATGCATCACCCAAAACTTTTTTGTCCGCATGCTTGCTTTTTCCGGCTCGCCTGCTAACAACTTTTTCCAATGAAACCACCTACACGACTTTTCCCCGCAGCAGTCGCTGTGCTGGGCTTCCTCTCGATTGCCACATCCGGATGGGCGGCCTGGGATATGCAAGAGACCGTCAACCACGCCGCCAAGGACGTTCATCATTTCAAGGGCAGGAGCACGCACACGATTCCGCACTCCGTCCTCGAGCGTGCCAAGGGCCTCGCCTATCTCAGGAAAAAGGAAGAAGGGTTCATCCTCGGATTCTCCTCCGGAAAGGGCTTGGTTATGGCCAAGACCGCTCATGGCTGGTCCGGCCCGGCGGCCATGAAGAGCGGCGGAATGAGCTTTGGCCTCGAGGTGGGAGCGGAAACCGAGCAGCTTCTCTTCATCTTGAACACGCCCGAAGCCGTCGAGCATTTTGCCAAAGGACACAAGTTCAAGCTGGGTGTTGATCTCGCCGTCGCTGCCGGACCCACCTCGGAACAAGAGGTGAAGCACCATAAGGTCGCTCCGGTCTATGTCTATACCCGGAAGAAGGGCTTCTGGACCGCGGCCGCCTTCAAGGAAAGCAGCGTCGAGCCCGATCGGGGAACCGACAAGGAGTATTACGGGAAGAAGGTAACAACTCGGGAGATCCTGGAGCGTAAGGTTGCGCCCCCGGCGGGAGCGAAGGAGCTCATCCACGAGCTCAACGCCCCTTACCGGAAGTAGGATCGGAAAAATAGAAGCTAGAGAAGGCTTTCAGCGGGCTTCCTCGGAACCGAGGA
>NZ_CABFVA020000046.1 GCF_902143375.2 Methylacidimicrobium tartarophylax
GGCGGCGGGGATGCCGCCGTAGGAGGCGCAGCTCCCCACGGCGATGACAGCCAGGGCGTCGCGGGAGAGGCGCTTGAGATTCTCCAGAAAGCTTTCCGCGCGCGCGCCGTTGAATCCGAAGCCCTCCTCCATCGGAATGGAGCCTTCGACGATCAAAATATACTTCCCCCGGAAGCTCTCGACGGCGTCCTTGAGTTGGGCTTCGGCTTGAAAACCCGACGGCGCCATCAGCGTCTCTTGGTACTCGAGTGAGATCACCTCGAGGAGCAGCTCGTCGATCGTCGGGCCGTCCGCGCGCAGGATCGCTTCCGAGTTGCCGGCGCAATCCTGGTATTCGACCCAGATGACGGGCACCCGGTTCATGACCGCCGCCGCTCGGGCGACGAGCTTCTCGAAGCTTGCGGGGAGGAAGAGAAGGGCGGTCGTCGCCGAAGCCCACTTGAGGAAGGATCGTCGGCTCATGCCCCGATCCCGAAGGAGGGAAGGCAGATGAACCTGATTGAGCGGTTCGGAGGCTTCGAGCTCTCGGAGCCTCCGCTCGCAGCGGAGGCGGAGCGCTTCGTATTCCTGGAGGGTTCGGGCCGCGATTCCCTGGGATGACGAAGAAGCGACTTTCCCCTTTCCGATGATTCTCATGGAGAACCCTCCCTGACCGCGATTTTTCACAGCGTATGGCTGTTATGACAAGGAAGACAATCGAAAACAGGGAAAAATCTGTCGCCGCCGAAGCGGGCGTCAAGCTCCTCCCCCGAGGAGGCCAAGGGAGAGCCTCGCTTTTTGTGCTGACGCGAATGTCAAACGGAGAGAAGATGTCCTGACATTTATCCGTCGAGAGGCAGCGGTGGAAATGGGGAAGGGACCGGAAGCGGATGCACGAGCTTTCCCTCTGTCGAACCCTGGTCGGGATCCTGGAAACGCAGGCCGGACGGCACCATTATCGGAGGGTCCGGCGGGTGGAGCTTCGGGTCGGGCCGCAGGCGATGGTCGAGCCGGGAGCGATGATGTTTTCGTTTGACGTCGCCTCCCGCGGGACCTTGGCCGAAGGGGCTGTCCTGGAAATCCGGCTGGTGCCGACGAGAGTCGTCTGCCTCGATTGCTCGCACGAGGGCGAGGCGGAGAAGCTCGCGGAGGCATGTGCCGTCTGCGGGAGCTATCGGTTGCTGTGGGAAGAGGATGCCGGGCTCCGTCTCGGCGAGATCGAAGTCGATTAGCCAGAGCCGCTTCGCGGCAAGAACAAGGAGAAAAGCCAATGTGCGCGACCTGCGGGTGCGGGGGAGAAGAAGGGGCAAAGCATGAGCATCATCCTCATGCTTGGCAGCATCGCCATGGGACGGAGGGAGGGCGGGTCATCGATCTGGAAGCCGATCTATTGGAGGCTAACGCCGCCTTCGCTCGGCGCAACCGGGAGATCTTTCGCCGAAGCGGCGTCTTGGCCGTCAACATCATTTCCAGCCCTGGGTCGGGGAAAACGACCCTTCTTGTGCGCACTCTTGAAGCGCTTCGAGACCGGATCCCGATGGCGGTCATCGAAGGAGACCAGCAGAGCGAGCTCGATGCCGAGCGGATCCGAGCCACGGGCGTTCTCGCCCTCCAGATTCAGACGGGAAAGAGCTGTCATCTCGATGCCCATGCGGTGGCTCACGCGCTCGAGGCGCTGCCGATTCCCGAGCAAGGGATCCTCTGGATCGAGAATGTCGGGAATCTCATCTGCCCCGCGCTCTTCGACTTGGGGGAGGGAAAGCGGGTGGTGATCCTTTCGGTGACCGAAGGAGAGGACAAGCCGCGAAAATATCCGGAGGCCTTCCACGGAGCCGATCTCCTCCTCCTCTCGAAGGCAGATCTTTTGCCCTACGTCGATTTTTCCGTGGAGCAGTGCGCCGACTTTGCCCACCGGCTCCGCCCCGGTCTCGAGCCGCTCCTGCTCTCGGCGAAGACAGGGAAGGGCATGGAGGAGTGGCTCCGCTGGGTGGAGGAAGGGTGGCTTCGCGCCAAGGCCTCCAACCGGCCGGAAAAGCCGGTCGTCCCATAGAAGGGCGGCAGAGGTGCTGGTCGACCCTTTGCTTGTCGGCGCCGTGGGAGCGGGGATTGCCGCCGGGATCGTCCATGCCCTGACCGGCCCCGACCATCTCGCCGCGATCGCCCCGTTGACGATCGAGAGGCGTACGGACGCCTGGCGAGTCGGACTCTCCTGGGGCCTGGGGCACAGCGGGGGCGTCTGGCTCCTGAGCCTGCTCGTTTTTTGGCTGCGGGGCGCCTTGCCGACTGCGCTGCTTTCTTATTGGGGAGAGCGGCTGGTGGGGGTCGTCCTGGTGGCCATCGGTCTCTGGTGCTGCCTGCGTGCTCTCTCCCGCCAGATCCATGTCCACCGGCATTGTCATGACGGGGTCAGCCACGCCCACCTTCATCTCCATCTCCACCGGTCCAGCGCACACTCCTCTTCCCTTCACGGGGCGGCGGAGGTCCACCGCCATCCCCATGGCCCGCTCTGGATCGGGCTCCTCCACGGCGTCGCAGGCAGCCATCATCTCCTGGCGGCTCTCCCGGTGCTCGCTCTCCCGAGCCGGGTGGGGGCGGCGGGATACATCGGTGGCTTCGGCCTGGGGGCGATCCTTGGGATGGCGCTCTTTTCCTGGATCCTGGGAAGAGTCGCGCTGCTGCCCGCGGCGGGAGGGAACCGGAGCTTTCTGGCCGTTCGCCTGGTGACGGGGAGCGTCGCGATCGGGATCGGAGTCTTCTGGCTCTGGACGGGAGGGATCTGAATGACCCACCGGAAGGCGGCTTGGCAAATCCGTCTCGAAGGGAAAGTCCAGGGGGTGGGCTTCCGGCCTTTTGTCTACCGGCTGGCCCGCGGAGCGGGTTTGGTCGGCTGGGTGAGCAACGGCCTCGAGGGAGTTCATATCCGGGTGCAGGGCGAGGTCGAGGCGCTCGAGCGCTTTTCGGCCGCGCTCCTGCGGGATCATCCCTCCATCGCCTCGGTGACGCACGCAGAGATCGAGGAAGCGCCTCTGGGGACCGATTCGAGCTTCGTGGTCCGGGAGAGCAGCCGGGAGGGGAAGGCGACGGTCTTGCTGCTTCCCGATCTGGACCTCTGCGAAAGCTGTCGGCGCGAGATGACCGATCCACGGAATCGGCGCTTCCAGTATCCGTTCATCACCTGCACCGATTGCGGGCCCCGCTACTCGATCATTCAAGGGCTTCCCTACGACCGGGAGCGGACCACGATGGCGCCCTTTGCGATGTGCCCGGAGTGCGCCCGTGAATATCGAGATCCCGCCGACCGTCGCTTCTATTCCCAGACCAACTCTTGTCCCGCCTGCGGAGTGAGGGCCGACCTGCTCGATCCTCGGGGATTGCGGCTGGCCTCGGGAGGCGAGGCGCTCGATGTGGCGGCGAAGCGGATCGCGCAGGGGGAGATCGTCGCCTTGAAGGGAGTCGGGGGGTACCTGCTTTTGGTGGACGCGGCGAATGAGAAGGCCGTAGCCGAGCTGCGCCGGAGGAAGCAACGGCCGATCAAACCCTTTGCGCTCCTCTTTGCCGATCTCGATGCGATTCGGCGAGAGGCCTGCGTCGGTCCCGAGGAGGAGCGATGGCTCCGCCGCCGCGAGAAACCGATCGTGATCCTGAATCGAAAAGAAGGACCGACCCGAATTGCTTCCGGAGTGGCCCCCGAAGAGGACACCTTGGGGATCATGCTCCCTTCCGCTCCCCTGCCGGCTCTTCTGCTCGACCGGCTGGCGGGTCCGGTGGTGGCGACCAGCGCGAATCGGTCGGAGTCGCCCATCCTGGCCACCGAGGAGGAGATTCTCGCGGAGTGGGGGGAAGGGGTCGATGCAGTGCTCAGCCACAACCGGGAGATCGAGAGCCGGTTGGACGACTCGGTGGTCCGACTTTCTCCTTTTTTCCGGCAGCCCATTCTTTTGCGCCGCGCTCGCGGCTTTGCTCCGCTCTACCTCGCCCAGGGCTTCGAGCTCGGGCGGGAGGCGGCCATCCTGGCCATGGGGGCGCAACAGAAGGCGACGGTCACGCTGGCGCATCAGGGGAACATCTATCTCTCCCAATCCCTGGGGGATCTGGAGGGCTGGGAGGCCCAGGAGAATTTCCGCCGCGTGCTCGCCCATTTCCGCCGCCTGCTCTCCTTTGTGCCGCGGCAGATCGTCGTCGACCGGCATCCGCAGTATACCTCGACCGAGGAGGGCAGGTCGCTCGCAAGAGAGCTCGGGCGGGAGGCCGAGGAGGTGCAGCACCAGAAGGCCCATTTCTGGTCTCTCCTGGCCGAGCACTCCCTTTTCTGGGAGCGGGAGCCGGTGCTCGGCGTGATTTGGGATGGGACCGGCCTGGGGGAGGATGGAGCAATCTGGGGAGGGGAGTTCTTTCTCTGGCGGGAAGGACGGATGGAGCGGGTGGCCCATCTCGACTATTTCCCCCTCCTCCTGGGCGAAAAGGCGATCCGGGAGCCGCGCCTCTCCGCTTTGAGCCTCTGGCACTCCTCGGAGGCCTTGCGGGCGCGGCTCGAGGCGAAGCTCCGGCCGACCGAGCGGCCGATTTTCCGGGCGCTGCTTGCGCGAGGGGGTGCTCCCAGGACCTCGAGCATCGGACGGCTTTTTGACGGGCTCGCAAGCCTTCTTGGTCTTTCCGATCGCGTCTCCTTCGAAGGGGAGGCGGCACGCCGGCTCGAAAGGATTGCGCTGCGCGCCGCTCGAACGCTCGGCGGGATCGACAAGCTGCGAAACCAGGAGCCCTACCCCTTGCCCCTGCCTTCCTCGGACGGGGTCGTGCGTCTCGACGATCTGCGAGAAGAAGTCGCCCGCGATCTGGTCCGCGGCGCCCCTCCGGGGGAGATCGCCCTGCGCTTCCATCTTTCCCTCGCCCACCTTGCGGGCCGAGTCGCGGAGTGGACGGGCGCGCGGCATCTGGCGCTCGGCGGCGGGGTCTTTCAAAACGGGCTCCTGGTCGACCTCGTGGAGGCTTTGTGGGGAGAGCAACTTTCGGTCTATATTTCCCATGACCTTTCCCCCAATGATGAGAGTATTTCCTTCGGCCAGATGGTGGCCTCCGCCTGGCGGAGCGGAAACCTAAGAAAGGCAGGCTAGGGGACTCTTCGGAAGGGAGGTGTTCGGCGATGTGCTTGGCGATTCCTGGAGAATTGAAAGAGGTCTACACGCCCTTTCCCGGCGGCTTCCGGATGGGGAAGGCGAGCTTCGGCGGGGTGGTCAAGGAGGTGAACCTGGAGCTGCTGCCGGAGGCCCAGACAGGCGACTTTGTCCTGGTCCATGTGGGGTTGGCCATTGCCCGCGTGGACGCCGACGAGGCCGAGAAGACCTTCGCCCTGCTGCGGGAGATGGGGGCGCTCGAGGAGATCGGGGCTGAGGCCGCTCCTCCGGACCCCGGGGAAGGGCCTCCGGTCGGAGAGAGGCGGCGGCCATGAAGCTTCTCACGGAATACCGTGATCCCGAACTGGTTCGCACGATCTTGGCCAGGATCAGCCAGCGGCTTACGCGACCTTGGCGGATCATGGAGGTTTGCGGCGGGCAGACGCACAACTTGGTCAAGTACGGGATCCTCTCCCTTCTTCCCAAGGCGATCCAGTTGATCCATGGACCGGGTTGCCCAGTCTGCGTCACCTCCCTCCGGCGGATCGATCAGGCGGTCGAGCTCGCCGAGCGGGGAGTCATCCTCTGTTCCTATGGGGATATGTTGCGGGTTCCCGGCTCCCGGAAGAGCCTTTTAGAAGCCAAGGCGGGTGGGGCCGACGTCCGGATGCTCTACTCGCCGCTCGAGGCGGTTCGCATCGCGCGGGAGAACCCCGGACGCGAGGTGGTCTTCTTTGCGGTGGGCTTCGAGACGACCGCACCCGCCAACGGGCTGGCGG
>NZ_CABFVA020000047.1 GCF_902143375.2 Methylacidimicrobium tartarophylax
TCTCACCCCTTCCAGGGTTTCAAAGTCGAGCCTCTTCCCGCCTCTAAGCGTCAGACACCGGATAGCTCTCCCAGAAGTTCGACGATTCTCTGAGCTTTTGCCAAGTTTTGCGGAACTTTACTTTCCCAGTCCGGAATGTCCCCCTTGTAATCTGCACGGCAACGGTCGATGTGGAGTTCCTCCAAAAGGTGTCCAATCATTTGTTCGTCCAGATTTGATGATTGTTTAAAGAGATTGCGCACCCGCTCATGCGCTGCGTCCTTGCCTCGAGCACGCGATCCTAAATAGATTTTGGCGGGACAGAAGACCGCAAAGTACGCTCGGTTCATTGCGGTGCGTAGGCATGCCTCACGGGGAACGGAGGGAAAGGAACCTTCGTGGAGGCTCCTGGCCAACGACAAGAAGCTGGTCCAGTTAAACTTCCGAGAACCCGACATGAATATCCAGCTTGCCTTCTCGAAAGGCCTGCTGTCGAAACCACCACTCCCGGCAGAACGTTTCGAACGTCCGAAGGCCTTCTGAGATCGAAAGCTGCATCGTTGCGAAAAGCACAAGGATTCGGTCGTCCGGCTCCTCCGGATTTTCCACGACTTCTAATACGGGAGACGTGATCAACCGGTTCTTAAAATGGGCCTCAAGCTTCTCTCTCATGCTGACGATCACTGGCTGCAAATCCGGATTTTGCCGCAGGAAGAGCAAGACCGCTTCTCTTGCCTCAGCGTCGGAAGGAAGGAAAGGCACAGCTACGCCGGGAGAAAGCTGAACCGCATCCAATGAAGAAAAGGAAAGAAGCCGTTCGCCAGCAACAGGCGCTCGCATGACAGATCCTACCCACCATTCGCCCTTTGCGGAGGGAGTGCAAGGAGGGAAAGTTACCGGCGGCCCGCCCTGTGGTTGGCCAGCACTGAACCATGCGGTTCTTGCCCCAGAATATGCCGGCTCTTCGGCCTTTTCCTCTGTGGGCTGGCAAAGCCCCCAGGGTTCCTCCTCAAAAGAGGCTCCTCGGACGGGCACTTCCGCAATCATGGTTGATCCTTCCGCTCGGTGCTGGACGCGCGTTCCATGAACACAAACGGAGCAGATTGAACGCTATAGAGAGGATTGCCCGCAGGATCTTTCTTTTCTCGCGAACGGACGATGCGGATGATCTCCGCCTTGACCCGAATGACCGTTCCGTCCTCGAGTTCCACTATCGTCCATCCGTCGCTGCGCACTTTGAAGGGAACTTCCTCGGCGTCCTTCAAGGGTCCGTCGGGTGGAAAAGACGTCGCCACGATCTCTCTATCCCTCTGTTTTGGTCGCAAGCCAAATTCTTTCTTCAGGGACTTTCTGGGAGTTCCCGAGCGCCGGGTTTACTAAGAAACGCGCGGCCTCAGGAACTCGAGAAGCTCCGCGATGCGG
>NZ_CABFVA020000048.1 GCF_902143375.2 Methylacidimicrobium tartarophylax
AAGAGTCTTGACGGGCATGGCATCTTCGCTAGCTTGAGAGGGAAGATGGGGATGGGGTTCCCCGGAAACCGCCATTTAGGCTGATAACTCCTACCACGCGGCAAACGCGAGAAGGAGGAGTGGTGTATCGAGGGAAGCCGGCGGTTTTGACGGAAGGGGTGCCGCTGATCCCAATCGCCCAAGGGACTCCGCTTCCTCGATCGGAGCGCTCATGACGGGTATTTGGGCGCTTGCCGCGCTCTGGTTTGGACTTGCCCTCCTTGCAAGCCTTGCTTCGAACTGGTTTCGCATTTCCACCGCCTTGTCCGAAATCGTCGTGGGAATGGTCGCGTCAGTGGTCCTCACGACCATAATCGGGCCGGACGTCCTTCGTACCGACGAACCCTGGATCAAAGTTCTCGCGGGCATCGGCGCCATCCTCCTGACCTTTCTCGCCGGAGCCGAACTCGATCCCCAGGTGTTCAAACTCAAATGGAAAGAAGCGGTGGCGGTTGGGTTGGCGAGCTTCTTCGTGCCGTCGATTGGATGCGCCGCCGCAGGTCATTACCTGCTTGGCTGGGATTGGATGCCGAGCGTCCTTGCCGGAATTGCCCTCGCAGCGACTTCCGTGGCGGTCGTCTATACGGTGATGTTAGAGTTTGGCTTCAATCGAACCGACTATGGAAAGACGATTCTCGCCGCCTGTTTCATCACGGATCTCGGCACCGTCATCGCGCTTAGCCTGATCTTCTCCCCCTTCACGAGCAAGACCCTGATCCTCGTGGTCTCCGTGACAGCGGCATTCGTGGGCCTTCCGTGGCTCACGCCTCGTCTCTTCCATCGGTACGGAGGGCGGGCATCCGAACTCGAGACAAAGTTTCTGCTCCTGGGCCTGCTGGGAATGGGGTCGCTCGCCACTTGGGCCGGGAGTGAAGCGGTCCTGCCGGCCTATCTGATCGGAATGGCCCTCGCGGGGAGCGTTGGTCGCGATCATGCCCTGATCCGGCGTTTGCGGACGGTCACGGTCGGCGTCTTGACGCCCTTTTACTTTATGCGTGCGGGGTACTTAGTCTCGATCCCTGCCGTGATTGCCGCACCGGCCGGGGTGCTTTTCTTTCTCGCTGTCGAAACCCTCACGAAGATTGGCAGCGTCTACCCGGTCGCGAAGTACCACGGTTCGACGCACAAGGAGGCCATGTACACCACTCTCTTGATGTCCTCGGGGCTCACCTTTGGGACGATCGCGTCGCTCTTCGGACTCTCCCACGGGATTATCGAAAAGAGTCAATATTCCACCCTGGTGGCGGCGATCGTCGGCACTGCGATCCTCCCGACGGTGGTCGCCAATCTCTTTTTTCTGCCGCGCCATCTGCTGCCGAAGGAGCAACCGGAGGATCCGCTCGGCAAAGGGGCGGGGATGCAGAGGCCTGTCCAGAGCGGAGAGCGGAGCTAGCTTCCAGGGTTTGTATGATTGGCCTCTAGAAATGGCCGTCTCTTGCTGATCGGGCGGTGCGGCGCTTCGCGAGGTTGTGGCAAGCGGGAAACCCGAGGTTACAAGCATGAGAACCACCCTGCACAAGACGCATCGCAGCTTTGGGCAAGGGGAGCCGGATGTTCCTAAGCCCTTCTCATCCAGCATCAAATCGGTTGCGAAAGGCGGATCCGGTCCGCTAGCATCCTCCGATGCGTCGCACCTTTCTGGCTTTTGCCGCTCTTCTGACCCTGGGCTTTTCGGCTCTCGCCCAGCCGCCCATCCTGCCCGATCCCAAGCTGACTCCGGGGGATACATTTCCGGTCGGCCGAGCCGACGTCTGCGTGCCGGGTTACTCCAAAAAGGTCCGGAACGTCCCCATCGCTCTCAAGCGGGAAGCCCTGCGACGCTACGGGGTTCCTTTGGGAGACCGTCGGGATTATGAGATCGACCATCTGATTCCTCTGGCCTTGGGAGGCTCCAATTCGATCCGCAACCTGTGGCCGCAATCGCGAAAGACCTCTCCTTGGAATGCCGGAAAAAAAGATTTCTTGGAAGATCGGCTCCACAAGCTGGTCTGCTCCGGAAAGGTCGACTTGGCGGAAGCCCAGAAGGCGATTTCGACGAACTGGATCGACGCCTACCGAAAATACATCGGGCAGGGAGGCAGAACGCCCAAAGGGGAAGGGAAAGCGGGCGTGCCATCGGCAGCCGCGGCTAGCCAAGGCTCCCTCGTCTGGGTGAACACTCGCTCCGGCGCCTACTGGAAACCCGGTTCTTCCTTTTATGGGAAAACCAAACAGGGGCAATATATGTCTGAGCAGGAGGCCCGGGCAAAAGGCTTCCACCCGGCGCACGGAACCGGGGAATAGCAAAGAGAACCAGCGAGACAACTATGGCGCTCAATCGAAAACTCAGTGCCCTCGTTCAGAAACGGGAACTCGCCAAAAGCGAAGCTACTCCCGGTCAGCTTTCTCTTTCCTTCACGGATGGATCCCAGCTTCTCATCCGGCTCGCATCGGCAGCCCCGCCCATGCCGGGCAAGGGCACCATGGAAAAGGTTCTCGAAACCGGCAGCCGCTTGGTCCTCGTCCTTGAACCGGAATCCCGGATTGAACTGGCGCTCGCCGATCCCGGCGCTTCGATCTCCCTCCGCGACGCGCAGGGGACCGTCGAGTATCTTGGATAGAGGTAGAGAAATGCTTTTGACAATTCGACCGATCGAAGGGAGCATTTCCCCCTGCCATGCGGGTGTAGTTCAGTGGTAGAACACGGGCTTCCCAAGCCTGTAGCGAGGGTTCGATTCCCTTCACCCGCTCCCCCCTTGGCAGATCTGAGAAAAAGGTCTGAGAAAACAATGGGAGCGGTTCTTTCTTGACCCCTTGTCATCCTTGTCTTAAGGGCGACCTCATTCGAAGCATGAAGGCCCTTCTCGCGGCGTTTAGCTTGTTCCTGGCGGCCCCGATGGTGTTTGGCTGCCGGCTGATTTCCGACGGGCTCCCCAACGCCGCCGCCGCGGAAGAAGGAAGCATTACGCCCGGCTGCGCCGGCCGGACCGGCATGGAACGGGGATCCCTCGAACCTGGGAGCGGTGCGCAAGTCGTGCCGGTGCAGATGCCGGAGGGGCTGCCCGAAGGGATGCCTGGGGAAGAAAAGCCGTCGGATGACGAGAATAAAAAGGAAAAGGCACCCACCGAGGAGGGGGAAGAGCCTCCTGAGCCGCAGGAAGAAGTCCCATAAGGCCTCTTTCTTCGATGTCGGGCGACGTCTACCCGTCTGTCGATACAACGTGCGCACGCGGCGCGTCGCGATCCTGTCCGATCGGGAAGGCCGATAAACCGGTCCACCTGTTGCCCGCCCCGCCGGATTCTCTTGGCCCGGTCCGTGGCTATGGGGCCGCCGACTCGCAGTATGATCTTTCCACCGCTGCCTCCTCCAGTTCCGGTCCGGCGGGAAAGACCGTGTACCTGCGCCGATATCGTTTCGGCGAGATCCCGACATGCCGCCGGAAAAGACGGCGAAAGGAGCGCGAATCGTCGTAGCCGACCTCCGCGACGATCTCCTCCACGGTTCGATCGGTTCTTTCCAGGAGATCCTTGGCCTTTTCGATGCGCACTCCTTGGAGGTATTCGCCCGGGGTCTGGCCCACCGTTGTCCGAAACCGGCGCAGGAGCGTGCGAGGGCTGACCCCACAGGATGCCGCCACCTCGGGAAGCGAAACCGGCTTTCGGGGATCCGCAGCCAGGAACTCCTGGGCCTTTTGGACGACGCGGTCTCTATGCTCCTGCCGGTTCCAACGAACCATGTAGGGAAGCTGGGAGTCCCGTTCGGAGTCGACCAGGATGAACCGAGCAACCGAGAGGGCGTGAGCGCGGCCGAGGAACTTTTCCGCGAGCTTGATCATCAGGTTGAGATAGGCCGTCGCCCCGCCCGCCGTGATCACTCTGCCGTCCTCGACGACCATGCGGGAGATTTGCCAGCGCACCTTGGGATAACGGGAGGCGAAGAAATCGGCCTGACACCAGTGGGTCGTCGCCCGGCGTCCATCGAGCAGTCCCGCTTCGGCCAAGAAGAGCGCCCCCGTGCAGGAACTCGTGACGATGGTGCCCCGGGCGTGGCATTCCCGCATCCAATCGAGATAGGGGCGGTTGCGACGTAATGCTTCCTCAAAATCCACTTCCGGGGCCGGAACATAGATCAGATCGGGAGTGCCGATCTCCTGAATGGCACCCTCGGATCGAATCACCACCGGTCCGTATTCCACCGGCATCCCGTTCGCGGAGACCAAAAGTACCCGGAATCGACCTTGGCCGTTCTCCGAGCACGGGGTGCCCGCGGAGGCCCCCATCCGCTCGATGAGGTGCGCGGGGCCGACAACCGCCACGGGCTTCGCCCCGGAGAGAAGGGGGATCGCTGCGGTCAGTGGACGGATGGGCTCCATCGCTGGCAAAGAATAGAATCGAAAGCCGCCTCGGTCCAATGGAGAAGGGGAAATTGGCGGTTTTAACCCGAAGTTTGTCTTTGGACACCCTGGAGGGCCATTCCCATTCCTGGCAGACTCGGCCGTGAATCATCCGCGACGCCGCTTGCTCGGCAGAGCAGCGGGCTCCGGCGATTCAAGCAGGACAACCAAGGAGAATAGCACAATGAGCCATTGCGAAGAGAAGAGCTGCTGCGAGGAGACGAGCTGCCACGACGAAAAAGCCGAAAGGTGCCACGGAGGGGGCGACCTCATGGAGCATGTCATGCACATGTGGAAATCCGCCGGCTGCAAGGCTTGGCAGGAGGTCGTGACCGACATCCTGAAAGAAAAGATCCGGAAGGAGTACGGCGCTCAGCTCGAAAAGGGAGCGGAGGCGTTCGTGGCATCCATGGGAGCCGGCTGGCAGGCGAAAGTCGCCCAGGCCAAGGCGCAAGTCGAGTTCCGGAAGGCGGTCGAGAAGGGGATTCTGGGCTAGCCTGACGGCGCTGCCGTTTTTACCCTCTCTCCGAAAAAAGGTGGCTGCTCTTGGCGGGAGCAG
>NZ_CABFVA020000049.1 GCF_902143375.2 Methylacidimicrobium tartarophylax
TGCCCCGGGGCAAGGGCAACAACCCCAAAGGAAACAACAATCCAATATCCCGAGCGGTCAGATCACTTGTTACTAAAGCGGTCAGTTTGACATGTCTTCAACAGCTTATGGCGCCGGGCGAAGAGTTCCGCCTCGTCCCGGGTCGCAAAAAAGCGCCTGACCCTTTTCCCGTCCAGGTAGACTCCGGTCACGGTCCACGGCCTGCCGGGATTCTTGCCGGTCTCCTTGACGCGGAAGACCTCGATGTCCTTCTCGCGCGATCGGCGCGTCGGGCTGCGCAGGCGCGGCTTCTTATTTCGGATTTTCTCTTCGGCCACTAGCGTGATTTTGTGTGCGAAGAAGGTTAAGCGAGACCAGATGCCCGTAGGTGCGGGTATGGCCTATCCGGGTGAGCGGGTTAGGGATTTAATTGGGTGTTGTCGGGGAGTCTTCTGGTAGAGGCCAGAATCCGGATCCAGGCTCGCTGCCAAGGCATGCTCCTGCAGGGTGATTCCTGTTGGAACCCATGCCAGGATCGCGCAGGAGCGCGTTTCGGGGGCGGCAGTGGGGGGAGAAAAGATCCGACGGCTGCCGGTATCGCGTTCGTAGGGCCGTTTCCGTTCGATTTTTGGAGAGCCTCCATCGTCAACGCGAGCTGCAAGCGCCATGAAGGGCATCGGAAGGCGGGCGGCGGAGACGGTTCCTTTCCGCCGGCCGGCAACCGGGCACCATCGCCCCCGATTTGCGGTGCTTCCAGCAAGCCGGCACAACCCGACACGGAACCGGCTCCCGCCGGGCTTGATGCGGTTGATGGCGTTTCAGCGCCTGCCGGCGGCGATCGGGATCACGTTGGATGAGGCGGCAGGCGGGCGAATGGAGAAGTAGCGGTGGGCATCCTCCTGGCTTACCAGCGCCCGGTAGTGGCGGAAGACCAGCGCCGGCGACATATGGCCGAGTTCAAGGCTTACCCGGGGCGCATCGTTTGTGGCCGCTAGGCTGTAGCTCGCGAAGGAATGCCTCATGGCATTGGGCTTCCACTTCACTCCCGATGCGGCCAACACCTTCCCCAGGAACCTGCGGGCGTTGGGCGGGCGCACCGGGCCGGACTTCCTGTGGTAGGGCGCAATCCAGGCTGCCGCGTTTTCCGGGATCGGCACAACCCGCCTCGAAGCCGTCTTCGCAACGTCGGCCTCGATGCGGACCTTCTTGTCGTTGACGTGCTGCCAGTCGAGACGATCCAGCTCCGCCGTCCGAAGGCCGCAGAAGAGCCCGAGAGTGAGATAGGGAACCAGCGCGGGAGCGATTCGGCTTGCCGCCTCCAACAAGGCGCAGGATTCATCAGGGGTGAACGTTTCCGTCTTCGCCGGTTTCACGCGAGGGGCCGGGACATCCTCGATTATCCCTTTGGAACACCAGCCCATGCGCGCCGCATGATTGAGGAAGACGCCGAGCATGACGCGAATGTTGCGACGCCGTACCGGGCCGACCGGGAGGCTGCCGATCCAATCGGCGATGTCCTTCGGGGTAAGCGCGGCGACTTTTTTGCCGGCGAAGGCCTCGGAGAAGAGCCTCATGCATTGCTGAAGGTCGCTCAGATACCTGGGACGCGCGCCATCCGCCTCTTTAGCTTTGAGGAACAACTCGCTCGCCTCCTCCACCGTCTTGCTTTCGAGTTCCCGCTTCTTTTGTTCGGCCCACTCGCGGGTCACATCAATCACATTGTCCCCGCAGGATTGCAGGAGCCGCTTCGCTTCCACCCATTCCCTGACGGCGGCCAGGGGCTCGGTCTCGATGTCGGCGAGAAGCTCTCTCATCTTCGCCAAATCTTCGGCATCCCCGGGCTTTATCCCGAGAGCCCCCTCCCCGGCGATCCGTGCTCTCTGCTTCATCTCCCGGCAGGCAGCCTCGGCGGCATTCCAGGACGTGAAATAGCGCCTCTGGCGTTTCCACTCCCCGCCGTCTTCATCCTTGGCGGCGTATTCGAGGACATATCGGTAAACGCCGGCTTCCGGTTTCTTCCGGTCGATAGGAACCGGCGTGCTCAACTTTTTGATTCTCGGTGGCAGGGGTTCCTTCCTCATGCCCCTATCCGGCCATAACTGGCGAGAAACTGGCGAGAAGAAAATGGCGGGAAGCGTCGAATATCTGGTAGAAGCAGCTTGCTGCTCGGATTTCTAATCCGTTGGTCGCAGGTTCAAATCCTGCCGGGTGCGACTAGATCACAAGACGAAAGATTCCCTGGTAGAAGCCACAAGAAAGCTTCCTTCGTTACGAGCGGATAACCTCCTCCGCATTGGGTAATCCGCCCTGGTCACGGGCACGAGGAACGGCCATTGCTCACCGGCGGGTGGCTTCGCACGAGAGGGAGCGGAACCGAATCGGCAAGGGAGATGTCTACGCTCGGACCAAACCTATCTTCTCAAGCAGTGACTGGAGACAGGGGAGCTTGCCTGCCGCTCTCCTGACACCGTCCCAATCAATGCGTTTCTCAAGGTCTTTCCTGGCCATCGGCTTTTCGTATTCCGGCCACTTCTGTCTTAACCTCCGTTCGGCCTCTTCTGCCGTGGTGGGGTTTTGATCTTGGCAGCCGGGGAGATGGCGCAGCAGGAATCCCTCATGGTTTGGGTCTTGCCATAGAAGCAAAATTCCCTCCTTCTCGGCCAGTTCCCGGGCCTCTTTGGCCTTCTGCGGATTCTGGCTACAGCGGTCTTGATCCAAGAGGATTACTTTGTATGCAAAAGCGTTTCGACCCTCTTTTCGGACGTGTTTGCTTGCTTTTCTCACCAATTCCAATGGATCTCCGGCGCCCGGGTTGAGCCGATCCGCCTCTAGCCACAGGTCGAGCTTTTGTTCTTTGATGAACTCGTTGAGCAGTGCCACGTAGGCCTCTTCGCTTTTGCCCTCGCACCCTACATAAATCACCTTCTTCCGCCGCCGCGACAGCGACGGGCGCCGGCGGAGAGAGCGCTTCTTCATCCAATGTTGGGAAGCGCACCGTAGCTGCCGCTGCGATAGCCGCGAAAGAAGTTTTCGCCGCGACGGACATTCTTCACGTCGGCCAGCGGGAACACATCGGTGAAACCGTGACCATCCTTTTCACACAGGACGATCTCTTCTTTTTGAAGATCTGCGAGGAGGGCTGTGTTTTGGCAGGTGAAGAAGAGTTGGCCGTTTCGAGGATTTCTTTCCGGATCCCGGAACCAACGGAGAATTTCCTTTAGGATGTCCGGGTGGATCGAGGCGTCGAGCTCATCGAGGAGAGCGCAGCCCCCCGCTTGAAGCGCCCACCAGATGCGAGGGAAAGAGCGAAGGAACGACTGCGTCCCATGACTTTCGAAAATCCAAGGAATGGGTTCCTCCAGGCTGTCGTGGCAGAATTGGAAGAGATTTGTTCCTGGCGCCAACTTGATTTCGGCCAAGCCCAGATCCAGACGCCGCACGTCATGGTTGCAGGCATTGAGGAGCTCTTTTGACTGACGGAACTGGGTCGCAAGCTGATCGGGGGAGAGATCCTCTTTGTAGATCAAAAGATTAAAAAACACTTTTCGGAGTGCTTGTTGCACGGCAAGCGCCACCTCATGTCCGAATTGAGCATAAGTCGAGACGATGCTGACATCGGGGCGAAGCTTGGCCAGCCGTCCGAGGCCGCTCGGAGGGAAGAACCGGCTCCACTTGATGCTTTCCTTTTCCGCTCGTTCAAAGATGCGAAACCGCTTGCGGGCACGATGCGGGCGGAAGAAAAGGGTCTCCCATGTGACGGTGTCGGAACTCCCGCGTCGCGCGATTTCGAGCTCATATCGGTAGATTCCGGGACCAACCCTGCCATAGGTGGATGACGGAAAGAGTGGCTCCCCGCCG
>NZ_CABFVA020000050.1 GCF_902143375.2 Methylacidimicrobium tartarophylax
CGGCGGCCGGGGGGACCGGCGCCGCTTGCTCCGTGCCGGGTGCGGCGTTCTCCGCCGCTTGAACGAGGATCGGCGCACAGAGCCAGAGAATGCAAGTCGCCAGCGGCCAACGCCGCTTTCGCCAAACGTTCTTTTGGCTTACTCTCTTCGCAAGTTCCCCCTCCCCTGACACCGAAATCATCCTTCCTCCTCTTAAGAGCTTCTGCTGATCCCCCCGCTTCGCGTCCGGCGGCACTCTAGCCGGGAGGTCTTCTCGCTGACAAGCAAGGATTCTGTGAACTTCTTGTGACATTTCTGTGACATTTCTATGACATTTTCTCGAAGTTGGATCTACATGCCCGAAAGCAGGTTAAACCCGTTTGTCTTTGCCCACGAGGATCCGCGACGATGGGTTCACTTGCCTGTCGGCCGTCGCAAGACGATTTTTATCGAGGCGAGCCGATCAGTAGCCCATGAAGGGGGGGGCACTGAGCGTCGGCGGGAAATGCGTCAAGAGGAACGGCCCATAGACGAGCGCCACCAGAGCGAGCGAAAGAAAGACCCAGTAGGAGATCTTGTCGAGAATCAACTGATTGCCCGAGACGGCGGCGCCCTGCACGGTCGAGGTGAAGGGAAGGTCCACCACCGGTCGGGTTTTCCGGCCGGTCCAGAGGGTCATGGCTAGGATGACGAAGAAGAGTATGGCGGCAAGGAACATCATGCTGCCGCCGATGGCCGTCAAGGCTCCCGCCAGCTTCCAGCCGGGGAGCGGAGCATAGTTGATCATTGAGATCGCCGTCCTTCGGGGCATTCCCAGCAGCCCTCCGGAGATCTCCCCCCGGGCGAAAACAAGCACGCCGACGAAATAGATCCAGGACTGCCAGACGGCCAATTTCTTTCCCCAGAGTTCCCGACCGGTCAGATAAGGAATAAGCCAGTAGGCGAGGCCGAAATAGGAGAGCGCGACCGCACTCCCGACCGTCATGTGAAAGTGTCCCGGGATAAAGGTCGTATTATGAACGAGTCGGTTCATGTCGACGCTCGCGTTCATGAGACCGGTGATTCCGCCAGGAAGGAAGGTGATCATCGCAAGCACCTGGGCGCTCACGGAAGGATCTCTCCACGGAATCCGCCAGAACCAGCCGAGGATTCCCTTCCCTCCGCGGGCCCGCCCGCCGATCTCCAAGGCGTACATCACCGAAAATGCCGTCAAGAGGCTGGGGAAGAAGATCGCGAAGGTGAGGATGCCGGCACTCCACTTGAAATAGCCGTTCACTCCGGGATCGACGTACTGGTGATGGAAGCCGACGGGCATCAGCACGATGAACATGACGAAGGCGATGCGTGCGAGCGTATCGCTGAAGAGTTTCCCTCCGACCTGCCGGGGAATCATCGTGTACCAGGAGACATAGAGGGGAAGGAGCCAAAAGTAGACGATCTGGTGGCCGGTGAACCAGAAAAGCGCGCGGCTCAAGAGCGGGTCGGAGCCCGGCAGGAGATTGAGAGACCAGGGAAGGAGAAGGCCGAGCACCTCGATCGCTACTCCCATGGAGGCGATATCCCACATCACGTAAGTTGCGATCGAGACGAAGGCGAGCAGCGGAACCCGCTCTCCGCGATGCTCCTTCTTCCAGGCCGAAAGAGCCAGGATCTGCGCCGCAGAAGTCGTCCAGGTGCTCAGGACGAGCAGAACCGCCCCCGCGTAAAAGGTCCATTCGGCGCGCAGGGGTGGGTAAAAGGTGTAGAGAACGCTCGCCTTCCCGGCGAGGATCGCGTAGCCGCCGAGGACGCTTCCGCCGATCAAGAGCCAAAAGGAGAGCGCCAGAAGGAAGCCGTTCAGGTTCCTCCCCAAGCTGCGGGCAACCGCCAACGCCAGCCATCCGTTCGAAAGGGCAAAGGGGAAAACAAAGACGTTCAGCACCGCGTGAAGAGTGAGCCCCTGGTAGTAGGTGCGCATCCCCGGGAGGTTGCTGAAGATATTGATCCCCCCGTAATTGAGTCCCTGGACAAAGCCCTGAAACACGCCTACGGCGAGTGCTGCGAACCCGAAGAGAATGCCCCACAAGAGGTAGCGCCGATGGCTCTCGGGAAGCGTGTATCCGGAGGGATTTTCGACGATCGTGACTCTGGCTTCGGCGGTGGGCATGGCGTCCTCTTCCTACTTGACCGTGAGAGTCCCAGTCATCTGATGATGGAGCATTCCACAATACTCATGACAGATCATCCGGTACTCTCCGGGGCGAGTGAAACGGTATTTCTGTTTCGCGATCTGGCCCGGCAAGAGCATGATGTTCACGGTCGTGCCGGGAATGTAGAGCCCATGGTCGATGTCGATAGAGGTTCCCAGAAAGGTGACTTCCGCTCCCACGGGCAGCTCGATTGCACCCGGGTTGAACATCCAGGCTTGCCCCAGGATCACGACGTCGTAGGTGCCGGGACCCGTTTGCCGCACGCCCGGCTGATCGAAGGGCTTGGTCCGGGTGACAGCCGCGAAGAGGGTTTCCCCCGGCTTCGGAACGATCTGCCCGTCGTTGCCCGGAACCACGATCGCCAGGACGACCGAAGAGTAGGTAATGGCCGCGATGAAGGCGACGAGGACGATGACCGATAGCCAGATGTAACCCTTTTCCAGTTTCCCGGCGAGCGTCTCCATTACTCCCCCTACCTAGTCACCATTTCCATGTACATGTAAGACCACATCCCGGCCAGGACCACCAGGAACAGGATGAGAACGAACATCGTGCCCAGAGGGGGCGGAACTTCCTCCGGCATCTTCTCAGCTTTCTCGGCTTCGTTTTGACTCATCACTGACCTCCGAGTATCGAAGAAGGAATCGACCAAAAAGCAGTGCGAGAAGAAGGAAGAGTCCCAGGCAAAGAAGAGAGCCGATTCCGGCATTGGCACCTCCCTGCGCCTCCAGAAGCGCATTGAGGAAACCCCATCCCGCGAAGACGACCGGAGCGGTGACGACCAGAAAGAGGAGCAAGGCCGCTAGGAGCTTGCCCTCCGTCGACCCTCCATGCTCCCGCTGACCCTGCATACCCGCACGTTAGGACAACTCGTAAGAGCCAGCAAGATAAAAGCCTACAGGGCTTCCCTGTGTTACTTGTCGGCAGTATGCCTACTTAGGGTCAGCCAATTGCCTACCAAGCAAGGTCTCGGCAGGAGCGCACCACTGGTGATGTTACGTCGGGGAAGCAAGTCGCAGCTGCAAACAGAGCACCCCGCGGCCGAGCCGCCCGATCTTTAACCGCGTCTGCTCGAGTCGCCGGGCCGATAGTCCTCTTCGGCGCGCGAGAAGGCATCCTCCATCGAGCCGAGTTCCTCGCCAGGACGAGAAAGATCCAACTTCTCCCGCTCCTTTTCCATCTGCTCATCGGAATAGGCCAGGGCCTTGATGGAAAGACCGATTCGCCTCTCTTCCGGCTCAATCTTGACAATCCGAGCCTGGACTTCCTGTCCCACTTTCAGGACATCTTTCACCTTAGCGATCCGGTCGTTACTAATCTGCGAAATGTGGACCAACCCATCGATCTCGCCATCCAATTGAACGAATGCGCCAAAGCTGGCGATCTTGCTCACCTTGCCCGTGACGATCTCCCCCACCTTGTATCGAGAGGCGAGACTCTTCCAAGGGTCATCGGCGAGCTGCTTGACTCCAAGGAGAATCTTTTGATTGGGCCAGTCGATCTCCAAGACCTTCGCCTCGACGAGATCCCCCTTCTTGAAGACCTCCGATGGGTGGTTGATCTTCCGCGTCCAAGAGAGGTCATTGACATGAACGAATCCGTCGATTCCTTCCTGGAGCTCGACAAACGCGCCGTACGCCGTGAAGGTGCGGACGGTTCCCTTTACCGTCGATCCGACGGGATACTGGTCGGCAATCTTCTCCCACGGGTTGACCTCGAGAGCCCGCAGGCTCAAGGAAATCTTTTGTTCCTCCCGATTGACATCCAGGACGACGACCTCCACCTCCTGCCCGACGGAAAGAAGCTCTGCAGGCCGCGTGATCCGTTTCGTCCAGGACATCTCCGAGACATGAACCAGTCCCTCGATTCCCGGTTCGAGTTCGACGAAGGCGCCGTATGCCGTCAAATTCGTCACCTTCCCGCTGATCTTCGATTGGATCGGGAACTTCTCGGCAATCTTTTCCCAGGGATTTTCGGACTTCTGCTTGAGGCCCAGCGAGATTCTTTCCTTCTCCCGATCGACGTCAATGACCATGACCTCGACTTCCTGTCCCACGGCCAAGAGCTGCGAAGGATGCGAGAGCCGCCGCCAGCTCATGTCGGTGATATGCAAAAGGCCGTCGATCCCGTCCAGATCGATGAATGCGCCAAAATCGGTGAGGTTTTTGACGATTCCCTTGACCACATGGCCTTTTTCGGCCGTCTCGAGAAACCGTGCGCGCTTTTCCGCCCTCTCCGCTTCCACCAACTCCCGGCGGGAGAGAACGACGCTACGGCGCTCTTCATTGAGCTTGACGATCTTGCAAACGAGGATCTTGTCTTCGAAATCCCGCAGGTTCCTCGGGGCGTTGATATCGATCTGGGAAGAAGGGAGAAAAGCTTCCACCCCAACATTCAGCATCAGCCCGCCTTTGACGATTCCACGAACCTTCCCCTCAACCGTACCGCCCGCCTGATAGATTTTGACGACCTTGTCCCAATTTTGTTTTTGGGCGGCTTTCTGCTTGGAAAGAACGACGGTCCCTTCTTCATCTTCGAGATGTTCGAGAAGGACCTCCACCTCATCGCCAACCTGGACTGCCGCCGGATCTTCGAACTCCTCCAGCGGCACGACTCCTTCGGATTTGTAGCCGATATCGATCAGGACGCTCTTCGCGCTCCTCTCCACGACTCGCCCTTTCACCAGAGTTTCTTCCGCAAACACCGGAAAGGTTGCCAGTACTCCTTGCTCCGTCGCTTCCAATCTCATGCTCTTACGTCCTTCTATTAAAACTGATTAAAATTTCTTGCGATGCACCGATTCCACGCCGCTTCGTGCGCCGAGGCTGCCAACCAGCGCAGGCTACGCTCTTCCTGAACCCCGCTTCTGCGCAGACTTGACCGGCGGGCACGAG
>NZ_CABFVA020000051.1 GCF_902143375.2 Methylacidimicrobium tartarophylax
GGCAGGCCGAGCCGGTCGGCCTGCGCGGTCGAGTAGGTCTGGGTCAGGGGCGGGCCATAAGGTGACGAACTCCAATTCTCGACTCCGGTCATGAAGAGATAATTTGCTCGGATCCAGAAATTTCGATTCGGCTGGAAGGTTGCGGTCGTTTCAAATCCGTTGATCTGAGCAGAGTTTGCCGGCTCCAGGTAGTTGAAGAGATAGGTATTTTCGTGAAAGACGTCCGCCGAAAGGAAAAGACGATTCCGGGCGAGGTTGAATTTTACTCCCAATTCTTCCAACTCGTTGAGGAGGTGAAACGATTGGTTTGTGAAGGTCGGCGAGTAGCCGCCTGCCCCTCCCACGTCGGTTGCTTGAGCCCAGTTGAAGTTGAAGTAGGTCGTCATCCATGGGTAGGGCTTCCACGTCGGGCTGACGTTGAACAGAGGCAGGGCTTGCGTCGTGTCGAGCTGCTCGAACAGGATGGCGGGTGTGCCCGGAGGGGTCTGCGCGGAGATCATGTAGAGGTCGAGACGCGCGCCCAGGATGACCGAAAGGGTGTCTGTAACTTGAATCGTCTGCTGCCAGAAGGGAGAGACCTTCCAGTAGCGAGTCAAGTTGGTTCCGGTCGCTCCGTTGAGCGGCTCGAAGTAGAAGGGGTAGGGGCCGCCGGGCACGAGCCACTCCCCGCCTCCGGGAGCCGAAGGGTTGCCGACCCAGGCTTGAAAGGCGGGGGTAAAGGCGCCGTTGCGAAGGTAGGGATTCTCGAAGACGCTCCACTGGTTTGGGACCGTGAACTCCATCGAGTCGTAGGCAAGCACCTGCTGGTAACGCCATTCGATGCCCGTGTCGAGGAAGTGCTCCATCCGCCCCAAGGGGCCCGGGGTCGTGAACTTCCCCCGGACCTCGGTCCGGTTGTCGATCTCGTACGCATCCCACGCCTCTTGAAAGAAGATCTCGTCCTCGCTCGCGATGTGATCCTGGTACCAGAAGAGCGTATTGTTGACGACCTGGAGGTCGTCGCTTACCACGACCGACTGGATGAGTTGGGCCATGCCGGTGATCGCCCGGCCGAGATCGCCGGGATATTTAATCGTCTGCCGCCGGCTCACCGGAACGGGAGTGCCGAGAAAGTTGTTCGCAGGAACCGTGCCGGGACTACTCACCTGCGAGAGGGATGGGTAACCGGGATAGTAGAGACCATCCTGGATCAACGACTCGGTCGGCCGATTCATCAGCACATCCTCGAGCATGTAGGAGTAAGTGCCGAAGTCGGCGTAGAGATCGGCATGGTAGCGGTCGTTCGGATGCCAGCCGATCGCTCCGTAGAAGTTCTCCTGCTGATCGAAGATATAGTCGTAGTAGCTGCCGTTGTTCATTCCCAAGTAGCTGAACCGGTAACCGAGCTTGGAGGACTGGCCGTCGGCCGGATGGTCGATCGGCCCGCCGACCTC
>NZ_CABFVA020000052.1 GCF_902143375.2 Methylacidimicrobium tartarophylax
AGCCGCCCTCCCCGCCGAGCCGGCGGAACGCGGTCGGCCGCTCGCCCGGTTGCAAGCGGATGCCGGGCGCGGACACGGCTCGTCCCTTTTCGTATTCCGGGTCGAGCCTGCTCACCCGTGCCGGCTACATCCGCCACACGCTCTGGGTGACGCGTTACGACCCCCAGGAGCAATACGCAGCCGGGGACTAGCCCCGATATCTCACCAATAGCGGGCATAGCGGAAGGCAAAAAAGCCGGCAAAAGGGCATAGGAAAGGCCGTCTTTCCCTGGTATAAGTGCGTTATCGAGACGTTACTACAACCAGAAAAAAGAAACGGCCTTCAATGACAGAGTGTAGCCAAGAGACTTTTGCGTTTACAGCTCATTTTTCGCGACGGGTGGAAGCGGGATTTACCGCGGGTCGGATTTCAAGCGATGGGGGCGCGATCCTGTTGCGGGAAGCGGATCGGAAGATCGATTTGTTAAGACGGCTGGAGGGCTGCTTTCGGGGATCGACGCCATCCGAAACGCATTATTCATCGGCTACGGGAGATGCTTGCCCAGCGCATCTTTGGGATTGCGCTGGGCTACGAAGACCTCAACGACCATGAGCAGTTGCGGACCGATCCGTTGGTTGCTCTCCTGAGCGGGAAAAGCGATCTGGAAGAGGATCTGGCAGGGAAGAGCACGCTCAACCGGCTGGAACTGGTGGGTCGAAGCGAGCGCTACCACAAGATCGACTACTCGGCCGAAGCGATCGACCGGCTTCTGGTCGATCTCTACCTCGAATCGCACCCCCAGCCGCCCGAGGAGGTGGTGCTCGATCTGGATGCGACCGACATTCCTCTTTACGGACACCAGCCGGAGCGCTTCTTCCATGGTTACTACGACTCCTACTGCTATTTGCCGCTCTACTTCTTTGCCGACGATCAACTCCTTGGCGTCCGGCTTCGGCCATCGAATCAGGATGCGTCGGCGGGCTCCCTTCCGGAGGCGCGCCGGATCGTGGGACAACTCCGTTCCCGTTGGCCTGGAGTCAAGATCGTGCTTCGGGCCGATTCAGGCTTCTGCCGGGAAGAGATCATGGCCTGGTGCGAAGCCAATCAAGTCGACTACCTCTTCGGCTTGGCCCGCAACGAGCGCTTGTGCCGGACCATTAAGGCGTCGATGGAGCAAGCCCGTCGTCTGCACGAGTCGAGTGGCAAGCCGGCCCGCTTCTTTACCGAGTTTGCCTACCGCACCTTGAGCAGCTGGTCGAGGGAGCGTCGGGTGGTCGCCAAAGCCGAGTACCTGGAAAGAGGAGAGAATCCACGCTTTGTCGTGACCTCTCTCTCCACCGAGGAGTGGCCCGCCCAAAACCTTTACGAGAAGCTCTACTGTGCTCGTGGCGACATGGAGAATCGGATCAAGGAACAACTCCACCTCTTTGCCGACCGGCTCTCGACCGCGCAAATGGCCAGTAACCAACTTCGCCTCTACTTCTCGGCTCTCGCTTTCACCCTGGTCGAAGCGCTGCGACGGCTGGCTCTGCGAGGAACGGACTGGGCCGAGGCCCAGGTCGACACCCTCCGGCTCAAGCTCTTTAAGATCGGCACGCTGGTCCGCGTTAGCGTCCGCCGTGTCTTCCTCTCGATGAGTAGCGCCTATCCTTGGAAGAGCCTCTTTACCCACGCCTTCCGAGTGCTGCGTTGCTGAGCATCTGCCAAAACCGCAGTTCTGTTCCTTCGGCAAAGCCTACGACCAGGCGGAGCCTTGCTCCACAACCGGCTTTTTGCGCTTTGCAGCGCTCGCGTTAAGGCAAATCGAATGAAAATCTTGCTCGATCCCGCCTCACGAGGAGCTCTGCGCGGCCGAAACTCCTCGCAAGCGACTCAACCGGCACCTCTCTCGGGCGAAAGCTCGTACTGGTGAGATATGGCGGCTAGAAACCTCCGCGACCAACGTCGAGCTTCTCCTCCAAAGCCGCGGCCGGGAGATCCGCTTTGCGTCGCCCGCTACCCAGTATGCAGAGGTCTCTCCCGCGACAAGATAATGGGGGAATACCTTTTCGGGCAGACCGCGATGCAGGCACGAGGAAGAACAAGAGACCGGCGGCCGTTGCGGCAACGGAGATTCTCTCTTGCCGTGCTGGGGATGAGCCTCTCCCTCCTTCTCCCCCTTCCAAGAACGAGTGCGAGCCAGACTGAAGAAGAAGAGCCCAAGGCGAGCCCGGATGCCGGATCACCCGAGCAAAGGAGCTCTCCTGCTCCAGAGGAGGCGCCGCCCGATGACGCCCTACCCCAAGCGGAGAATCCGAAGCCCATGCCCGCCGAAACGGGGGCGGCAGGAATCCGAGTGACATTCCGCTCCGGACCGCCGCAGATGGCGCCATGGCAGAGGATCGTCAGGTAGAGGAGTTCGATCGCCGCCCCTGCAGCCTTCCGGGAAGCGATGGCTGGGGCCGGGGGAAGGAGGCCGGAGAACGTTTGAGGAGGTCCCCTCTCTCCTCTCCCATGCCAAAGACATTCCCTTCCTTCTACCCCGCCCTGGTCGCTTTCTTCGCCTGGACGTTCGCGGTCTACGACTTTGTGCTCTTCGGGCTTCTCCTTCCCGTGCTCGCCAAGGAGTTCGGCTGGTCTCCCGCGCAGAGTGTCTCGATCGCCTTGTGGGTCGCCGTTGCAAGCTTCCTCTGCTCGCTTCTCGTCGGCCCGATTGCGGACGGGTTGGGCCGGCGAAACGCACTCGTCATCACGGTCGGCGGAGCGGCCTTGAGCTCCGGACTGACGGCCCTGGCGGTCGGCCCCCTCTCGCTGATTTTCGCGCGAGCGCTCTCGGGCCTCGGCTATTCCGAGCAGGCGATCAATACGGTCTATCTGTCGGAACTGGAACCGGCGGGGCGACGGGGCAGAATCTACGGCTTCGTGCAAGGAGGCTGGCCGATCGGCCAACTCTTGGCCACGGGGGCGACGGGGCTGCTCCTTCCTCTGGTCGGCTGGCGCGGAGTTTTTTTTGTCGCCGGCTTGCCGGCGCTCGCGGTCTTTCTCGCCCGCCTCCGGCTCCCCGAAAGCCCCCACTTCCGCAAGCTCCAGCGCTTCCGCCGGCTCCGTCGGCATCGGACTCCGGGGGTGGCCGCCCGCTACGCGCAGCGCAACGGCATCGACGCGGAAAAGTCCGGGCAGATGTTTCTGATGCAGCTCCTGGGGCGGGATCTACGCTCCCACTTCCTGTTCTTGGTGAGCGCCTTCTTCTTCAACTGGTTTGCGGGACAGATCTTCACGATATTGGCGACCACGATCTTCACCCAAGCCAAAGGATTGTCCTACAACGAGGCGCTCTATGTCTTCGGGGCGGGAAGTGCCGCCGCCTACGTCGGTTATGTCTTCCACGGATATTTGGGAGACCTTCTCGGTCGCCGGGAGACCGTGGCGGTCGCGTGGATCGCCTCGTCCCTCGCCTATGCAGCGCTCCTCCTTCTCGCGCGAGGGTTTTGGTCCGTGGCCTTGTGCTATGCGCTCGCCGACTTCTGGCGGGCGGGGGCTTACTCGGCTCTCTTTACTTACATCGCCGAGTCGTTCCCGACGCGGGTCCGGGGTAGCGCCGCCGCGCTCATCAACGCCATCGGCCCTCTGGGCGCGATCGTGAGCTCCTCTCTCTTGAGCAGCTTTCTCGGTCATGGGATGAACGGCGTCTGGGCGACCTTCTGGATCGGGGCTCTTCCCGCTCTTCTGTCCGGACTGCTCCTTTTGGGCTGTCGGCGGATACGCCCCGGCCTTACGCTCGAGGCGATTTCCCGATAAGGAAATGGCCTCGGAAAAGATTTCCCGTGCCTGCAGGAAGGCTCTTGGGCATTCTTCCCCCGCTCGGCCAGGCAAGACGGCTTCATGAATCGCAATGCAGAATCAATCCCTCTGCTCACGCTGGCGGCTCTCGGCGTCGTCTTCGGAGATATCGGCACCAGCCCGCTCTATACGCTGAGTGCATGTCTTGCCGCGACCTCCCTGCCCGCCAACACCGGGAATCTCCTGGGAATTCTTTCCCTCCTCTTCTGGACCCTGACCCTGGTCGTGAGCATCAAATACGCATGGATCGTCATGCGAGCAGACAATCATGGGGAAGGTGGGATCATGGCGTTAACCGCATTAGCTTCCCATGCGACCCGAAGGAACGGACGGATTTCCCGGAGGATTCTGACGATCGGTCTGCTGGGGGCGGCTCTTTTCTACGGCGATGGAGTGATCACGCCGGCCATTTCCGTCCTGTCGGCCACCGAAGGGATCGGAGTCGCCTCGCCGGCGGGAAAACCCTGGGTCATTCCGCTGGCCTTGGGCATCATCGTCGGGCTCTTTTTAGTCCAACGCCGAGGCACCGCGGCCATCGCCCATCTCTTCGGGCCCGCTATGGCGATCTGGTTCCTCCTCCTCTTTGGCTCCGGCCTCCGCTGGATCCTCACCGATCCTCAGATCCTGCTCGCCCTGAACCCCTGGTTTGCGCTCCGTTTTCTCGGCATGCACGGGCTGGGGGGATTCCTGATTCTTGGCGGGGTCGTCCTTGCCGTGACCGGTGCGGAAGCCCTCTACGCCGATATGGGGCACTTCGGTTCCCGACCGATTCGGGCCGCATGGTTTGTTGTGGTCCTTCCTGCCTTGACGATGAACTACTTCGGGCAGGGCGCACTGCTCGATCGCAATCCCGCAGCCATCCAGAATCCTTTCTTCCAGCTTTTCCCCCCATGGGCGATGCTACCCATGGTCGTCGTTTCCGGGATCGCCACGGTGATTGCGTCGCAAGCGGTGATTTCCGGAGCCTATTCCGCGACCCACCAAGCTCTCCTTCTCGGTTATCTGCCCCGGATGAAGATCATTCACACCTCGGAAGCCAAGCAGGGTCAGATCTATTTGCCGATGCTCAATTGGCTCTTGCTGGGGGCGGCCATCGCCGTAGTCCTCTGGTTCCGGTCTTCCGCCGCCCTCAGTTCCGCCTATGGGACGGCCGTCACCGGCACGATGATGCTCACGACCCTCTTGGTCGTCTTCATCGCCCGCCGATCCTGGAAATGGTCGCTCTGGGTCACGGGTCTTTTCTTCGGCTGCTTTATCGTTCTGGATGGAGTCTTCTTCGGCGCAAATCTCATGAAATTCCGGGAAGGAGGATGGTTCCCTCTGGTGATCGGCCTAGGGGTCTTCCTTTTGATGTCCACCTGGCATCGGGAGCGGGAGCTCCTCACCCGCAGACTCTACCCGGAAACTCTCCGGGTCGAAGGTTTCCTGGATTCCCTCTCCTCCGCCTCGCCGATCCGGGTTCCCGGCACCGCCGTCTATCTAACCTCCGGAGAGCACGGCCTTCCCCATGCCCTGCTGCAGAACCTCACCCACAATAAAGTGCTTCACGAACAGATCATCCTTCTCACGCTCCTTTTCGAGGAAGCGCCGCGAATCCCTCCGTCGGAACGAATGACGCTCCGAAAGTACCAAAAAGGATTCGTGCGCCTGATCGCTCGCTACGGGTTCATGGAGCATCCCGACATCCAGGGGCTACTCGATTCCTGCGTCCAGCAAGGGATGCTCAACCCTCTTCCGGATGTAACCTACTTCCTCTCCCGTCAACGGGTGGTTCCCACGAGGAAAGTGGGCCTCGATTTCTGGAGGGAGCGGCTCTTCGCCCTGATGCTCCGGATCTCTACGGGCGGCAGTGACTTTTTGGGTCTTCCCCCTGCCCGCGTGATGGAGCTTGGGGATGTCGTTGAGCTTTCTCCCCTGGAGTGCTGTCCGCTAAAGGGACGGTCGGCTTGACGGGTTGCGCGTGATTAAGCGCA
>NZ_CABFVA020000053.1 GCF_902143375.2 Methylacidimicrobium tartarophylax
GTCTTGCCATCGGGGTCCACTTAAAACGACTGCATCAGGGGCTTGATTATCGGACGCCCTTGGAGGTATTAGAGGCCACCTCAAGAATGAGCGGGGAGGGGACGGGCAACGGCCTAGTGCCTCCAGCCTCTCTCGATTCCAAATAGGGAAAAAAGTCAGGTTCAAAATATTAGTCGAAAAATCGCTTCCATGGTCGGACAGACGGGGAGCATCTGGGCCATCCGATGGAACTGCGCCATCTTCGCTACTTTGTTGCCGTTGCCCAATACCTGAACTATAGCGAGGCTTCACGGCGCTTGCATGTGGCACAGCCAGCGATCAGCCAAACGATCCTCGACCTGGAGGAAGAGCTTGGCGTGAAGCTGTTCCTCCGCAACAACCGCCTCGTTCGGCTTACCGCCGCAGGTGCCACCTTTCTATCTGAATCCGAAAAACTTCTAGCAAAACTTGGCGAAGCCCAGCGTCTGACCCGGCTAGCTGCGCACGGCGAAATCGGCGTGCTTCGCATCGGCTTCATCGCGCCAGCCATGGTGGATTTGCTTCCGCCTTTGGTAGAAGCCTATCGCCGTCGTTATCCGGATGTGGATCTTCAGCTCACTCATCTGAGTCCCACTGAGCAATTAACGGCGTTCGATGAGGGAAGGCTCGATCTTGGATTTTCTCGTCCGCTACCGATTGCTCGACGGGCTTCCTTCAACGAGGAGATCCTTTATCGCGACCACCTCTACGTGGCTCTTCCTCCTGGTCATCCGTTGGCTAGCGAAGAAAAGATCAAACTGGAAACACTCGCCAATGAATCCTTCATTTTCCTGCTTCGATCGGAATCGCCCATGTTATTCGATTTGGCCATCGAGACGTGTCGCCGCGCCGGCTTCTCGCCCAAGATCACCCATCAACCCAGTATGATCATGACGGTCTTCGCCTTGATAGAATGTAAACTCGGTGTAGGCCTGCTTCCAGGCTTCTTGCGAGGGTTGGCTGACCAAAAGACGATTCGTCGACCGCTCGCGGAGCCGTCCAATCCGATTTGTTTTTGCACCATTTGGCCCAAATCCGTGCAACGCCCAACCTTGAACGCCTTCTTGGAAATCGTGCGGTCGCAAAAAGCTGCGCTACAAAAACAGATCGATCCTTTCGTCCAATAAGTTGTTCCTTGGCTGAGGTGCTCCCCATCCGTCCGACCAATGGAAGCGGTTTTTAGACTGATATCCGAACTTCCGATGTGTAGTGTCGCAACTGATTGCAGCAGAACGCTAAGAGTTTTTCGTTCTACCTACATGGCCTGTTTGGGCGGGCGAGCAAAGAGCGGGAGCAGGTCAAGCTTTTGGAGCAAAGCGTTGATGTCGGCGGGGATCTTGGAGAAGAGCCCGATCAAACGCCGCACCCGCTTGGGATTTGCGGTTCCTCCTTCGCGCCGCAGTGCCTCGGTCATCCGGCGCACACCGTAGAACGGATGCGCCGTGTAAAGCTCGTCCAGGCGATGACACAACGCGATCTCCTGGGCATTCGGACCCAACGGCTCGTAGTAAAGCCCGCTGCGGTCCAGCCCGAGCAACTCGCAATGGCGACGCACGGATAGCTCGCCTCGGCTGTCAATCATAGCGCGACGAGCCTCAAGCGAGAGGGCCGAACTTTTTTTAAGCCAGCGGTTTTCCACCTCTTAGCCGCCCAATCTGCTCAAAGAGCTCCCGCTCCCGCGACTCGACGGCTTGGGTCTCGCGCTCTGCGCGCCGGCCAAAGACTCCAGACAGAGCCAGCAGCGCTTGCTTCTTCCAGTGCCCGATCACGACCGGATGCACCCCAAATTCCGTGCTCAATTGGTTGATCGTTTTGTCCTCGCGCAGCGCCGCGACGACCACTTTGGCCTTGAACTCCGCGCTGTGCCGACGACGCGTCCGTTTGCTTGTCTTGTCTGTGATTCCAGTGGGCTTCCTTCTTAGCTTAACCACTAGTCGGATTTTTAGGGAGCACTTCACAACTCGTCGAGAGAGACCAGCGACTTCTTCCGCAAAGCGACGGCCAGCGCTTTTCGGGCATCCTCCGGCACATGGGTGACGTTGGCGATCAGCCGTGTCTTGACCTGCTTGCCCACCCGGTAGGACTCCCGGATCACGTAGGAGCAATAGACCTTCCCGTTGCGCCGTGTGCGGACCTCTTGCAAATGCATGCCTACGCATTAGCGAGTAGCCCGATTAATGGGCAAGTACATATTGTAGACAATAGGTCCTACACAAATGCGTGGAAGTCATTGATGCGTCGACAAAATGGTCAAAAAGCTGAGGAAGATCGGGTAAATTCGGAGGAAATCTGTCTTGCCATCGGGGTCCACT
>NZ_CABFVA020000054.1 GCF_902143375.2 Methylacidimicrobium tartarophylax
AATTCGTCTACAGCTACTAAGGCCACGCACAGAAAGGAGGAGGATGAACCGAAGACTGTGCGGGAAGGGGATCGTGTGGGGTTTCGGGCTGCTTTTGCTGCCGCTAGGCCCACTATGGGCGGCGGACGAGGCCCAGGCTCCTTCTGGAGGAAGTGCGCCGGAGCTTTCGGCCGGCTCTGGGGATGCGGGCGCGCTTCAGGGGAGTCCCGAGGAGATGGACCGACTCCAGAAGGTGCTCGAAGAGCAGGGGATCGCGGCCGCGCAAACACAGACTCCGGGAATCAAGCTGACCGGCTACGTGGAGGCGAGCTACACCTACAACTTGGTCAACTCCCCATCCTTCAATCAAGTCCCGGTCATCGCGGCAAATCCGGCGATCTCCGGGGTGCCGAAGGGAACCCCACTTCACGCGTATCCCAGCATGCCGCTCCGGTTCACCACTGACGGGATTCCGGGAGGCTCATTCAACATGAACCAACTTAAAGTGGCTCTCGAGAAAGCGCTCACCGACGAAAACAAGTGGCAGGCAGGCTTTCGGGTCGATGCGATTTTTGGACAGGATGCGGCCCTCGGCGAGCCCGACGCGGTAACCGGCAACGGGACCTTCGATAATACCGGCATTGGGTTTAATTCGAGCGGCATCTTCCTCGAACAGGCCTACGTGCAGTTCAAAATGCCGGTCGGGGACAAGAGCATCGAGTTCCATATTGGTCAGTATGCTTCACCGATCGGGTTGGAAGTCATGGAGCGTCCGGCCAACTTCAACTTCAGCTACGGGATTCTCTTCAACAACTTCGAGCCATTCACGATGGTCGGCGGCGAGGCGATCTACAAGATCGACGACTACTGGACGACACGAGTCGGCATCACCAACGGGGGGTGGAACGTATCGCGCGCCGGTTATCCCTATTACGGGATGGTGAACAACATGATTAACAGCAGCAACTCGGTTGTCCTCTGGCAAATGATCGACTATGTCTCGAAGGACAAGCTCTTCCTCAACACCTTCGGCTATGCATTCGCACCGGACGGCGTGAATCCTCCGGGATTCGGCACTCAACCAATGACTGGTTACGCGGGCGCCTACAATTATGGGGGGGATATCGAACCCTCTCCTTATAACGACAACGGTCTCTTCATGGAGTTCAATGATTTCGGGACCTGGATCCCGACGTGGGTCAAGGACCAGAAGCTCGAGTTTGCCTATGAACTCGTCGGCGGTTTTTCCAACGCCGCCGTGCTTCCGGCCGGATTACCCCAGATGGGCGCCTCCACGCTCAGCGCCAACGGTGTCTTCCCGACCGCCGGTCTTCCTCCCGGTGGGTATAACGGTTCCACAAGCTTCTTTGGAGTGTCGATCTACCAGATCTACAAGTTTAACAAGGTCTTCAGCATGGCGTGGCGGGAGCAGTTCGACCACACCAACTCCAATGAGATCTTCACCAACTACCTCTTCCCGGCGGACATCTGGGATGTGACGGTCGACTGGCGGTTCGACCTCGCCGACAACTTCATGATCCGCGTCGAAAATCGGATGGATTACGGAAAGGGTTTTCTCACCTATTACTACCCGGCGGAGGGCGTAGTGCCCTCGAGCGGAAATGGATTGGCCGCGTTGAGCAATGGCCCCTTCTGGTTTTTCGCGCTCGATGTGGTCTACTCGTACTGACGCGCAAGAAGAAAAAAGGCGGTGAATTTGAACGGAAAGGGGATCTCGCGCGTCTCAACCTACAGAAACCTCGAACGAATCGT
>NZ_CABFVA020000055.1 GCF_902143375.2 Methylacidimicrobium tartarophylax
CGGCCGCCGGTGCGGCGGCTCAACCCCGATGAAGCCTCCCGAGTCGTCCTTGCCGCACTGGGACTGGGGACAGGGATTCGTGCAAAAAGCCCTTCTCCGCTTCTTTCGCATCGCGGTCGCTGCAGCGTTCAATCTCATCATTCTCCTCCTGCTCCTCGGCCTAGGGGTCGAAATCGCCCGGAGCCTTTGGGAGCTCGCTCCCACCCTGATCGGATCGGGCCAGGGATGGAGCTTTCGGGATCTGGTCGGCAGAACGCTTTCCCTCGTCGTGCTCCTCGAGCTGTTGCGCGCCTTCGTCGAATACTTCCAGTTCGACCGGATCCGGCTTCACGTCCTCTTGGAAGCCGCGGCAGCCTTCGTCCTGCGGGAGTTGATGCTCTCGCTCTTCGATGAGAAGATCTCCGGCATCAACGTCCTGATCTGGAGTGTCGCGGTCGTCGTCCTCGTCCTGGGACGGACCATCGCCCTCTTGTCCCCTCCGACTCCCGGGGCACTCCCGAAGCGGCGACTCCCCGGGATCCTGTCGAAGGAACCGGAGGAGGTCCAGTCGCCACCCGCTTAGCCTGCCTGTCTCACAAGTTCGTACCCGAGGCGCGGCGGATAGGCCTGGATGCAAGTCCCAACGAAGCAGACGGGTCCATGGCGCAAGCCGCAGGAGAACGCTTGGGAGACAGGCCGGCTAGCAGATTCGGGGGAGCTGCTCTCCGGGGAGGAGAGGAAGCGGGCGCTTGCCGCCAATCGCACTCCGGAGGAGCACCTTGCCCGGATGCTCTTCGCCCACTGTGCCGATAGCCGCGGCCTTGGGCCAACCGCTATGCCTAAGCTCGGTGAGGGCCTCTTCCGCGATTTCCGGAGCCACGAGGGCGACGAACCGGCCCTCGTTCGCCACGTAGAGGGGGTCTAAGCCGAGGATCTCGCAGGCCGAGCCGACCTCTTCGTCCACGGGGATGCGCGCCTCGTCGACCTCGATCCCTTTGGATCCCTGCTGGGCGGCCTCCGCCAGCACGGTGGCCAATCCGCCTCGCGTCGCATCCCGAAGAAAGTGGACCCGGGTTCCGAACCGGTCGAGCAGGCGAACCACGGATTGATGGAGGGGGGCGGTGTCGCTTTCGATGCTCGATTCGAAGGCGAATCCTTCCCGAACGGAGAGGATAGCGATGCCATGGGCGCCCACGGGCCCATTGAGGAGGATCTGGTCCCCCGGGCGGATCCGCCGGGCCGAGACGGCGGCCTGCGGATGGAGATCCCCCACCCCGGTCGCATGGAGGAAGATCCGGTCGCCCTTGCCCCGCTCGACGACCTTGGTGTCTCCGGTCACGATCGCCACCGAGCAGCGATCGGCCGCCTCCCGGACCGAGCAGAGCACCTTCCAGAGGTCGAGGACGGGCAGCCCCTCCTCCAGGATCAGGCCGAGTGCGAGATAGCGCGGATAGGCGCCGCACATCGCCAGATCGTTCACCGTCCCGTGGACCGCCAGCCGTCCGATATCTCCGCCGGGGAAGAAGATCGGCGACACGACGAAGCTGTCGGTCGTGATCGCGATGCGCCCTCCGGTGCTCACCACCGCCCCGTCGTGGCGCTCGGAGAGCGCCGGGTTGGCAAAGAGTCCGAAGAGGGGCTCGAGGAGCTTTTGCATCAGGATCCCGCCGCTCCCATGGCCCAGCTGGATTTCGGAGAAGTCGAGCTTCGGCAGAGGACAGGCCATCGCGGTGGGGAGAGGGTTCATGGATGGGCCGCGGTGGGCTCCGCCGGCGCGTCGTCGACCGCACCCGCCCAGAAATGAAAGTAGGCGGCGCAAGCGCCCTCGGAGGAGACCATGGGAGCCCCTTGGGGCGTGCTCGGAGTGCACTCCTTGCCGAAGAGGGGGCATTGGGGCGGCTTGAGAACGCCTTTGAGGATCCGGCCGGCCTGACACCCGCTCTCTTCCCGGCTCTCCCCCGAGTCGAGGAGAAACTTCCGGCTCGCATCGAACGCCCTCCACTCGGGCCGCAGATCGAGCCCGCTCCCGGGAATCGTTCCCATGCCCCTCCATTCCCGATCGACCTTCTCGAAGATCTTCGCGAGAAGGGCCCGAGCCTGGGGGTTCCCTTCCCGCCGAACCACCCGCCCGTAGGCGTTCTCGACCGCCGCCCTTCCTTCTTCCAGAAGTCCAACCAGTTGGAGGATCCCCTGAAGCAGATCCAGAGGCTCGAAACCGGTGACCACGATCGGAAGCCCGTGACGCGCGGCCAGCGGCTCATATTCCTCGTAGCCCATCACCGTGCAGACGTGGCCCGCCGCCAGGAAGCCGTCGATCCGGCACTCGGGATCCGCCAGCAGAGCCTCCATCGCGGGCGGAACCAGCACATGGGCCGAGAGGAGAGAAAAGTTCGTCAACCCCTCCCGCGCCGCGTGCGCGACCGCCAGCCCGTTGGCGGG
>NZ_CABFVA020000056.1 GCF_902143375.2 Methylacidimicrobium tartarophylax
GCCACCGCCACGGCGGCTACCGCCTTGAAGATCATCCAGCGCAGATCTTCCAGATGGTCGAGGAAGGGTTTCTCGTCGGCGGAAGGCATCGTTACGCGGCGGGGCTCGGGGGAGCAGGACGAGCCGTATCGCCTTTCGGCAAGGCCGGCCTCCCGTAAAACTTCTTTCCCAACTCGATCCTGGGACGTCCGTTGCTGGTGCGCCAGCGGTTCGTGTCCCGCAGCGAATAAAGACAGCCGCAATACTCCTGCTGATAAAAGCCCTCTTCGCGGGAGAGGGAGATCATCCGCTCCGCACCGCCGAGCTTTCTCCAGTTGTAGGTCCAGTAGGTGAGGCCGGAATGGCGGGAAGCAGCCCGCACCCCGGCCCCCGTAACCTGTTCGAAGTCTTTCCACCGCGAGATGCCGAGGCTACTCGTGAAGACGGAGAAACCATGCTCAGCCGCATAGAGGGCGGTCCGCTCGAAGCGCAGGTCGAAGCAGGCCGTGCAGCGCACGCCGCGCTCGGGCTCCCATTCGAGCCCGCGTACCCGGGAAAACCAGTTGTCGGTATCGTAATCCGCATCGACAAAGGGCACGGAAAGCTTTTGGGCAAAGGCGATGTTCTCGCGCTTGCGCAGCTCGTACTCGGGACGCGGATGGATGTTCGGATTGTAGAAGAAGACCGTGAGCTCGGCCCCCTTGGCCAGGATCTTCTCCATGACGGCGCCCGCGCAGGGGGCGCAGCAGGAGTGGAGGAGAACCTTGGTCTCTCCCGCGGGCAGCTCGAACTTGGGTGCGGTCGGCCGACGTCGCATCATCCAGAACCAAGCTCGGAACGGGTCGTCTTGGCAAGAGGAAGTTGATCGCGACGGCTCTCTTCCGGGGTGTCGGATCAGCCCAAGACCCGATCGAGGCTGCGGCGCAGCTCCTCGAGACGGCCCGAGAATCGTACGGGGTAGGGGGCCGCCGCTGGAGTGAGGACGCGTAGCTCCTCGGGAAGGGAGGCAAGTCCTCGCGCGCTCCTCTCTCGGGCGGCGAGCAGCGTCTCGGGAGAAAAGAGGCGCTCCCCGCCTTTCATCACGGGACGCAGAAGGGGTTCCCCGGGATGATCCTCTCCATCGAGAGCCACCAGGTCGGAGGCGATCTTGCCGGCGGGATCGTACTGCCGGAACACCTGCTTGCGCCCAGGCCACGTTGCCTTGCCCTCGGAGCGCTTTCTCCGGGCCTTTCCCGCATACTCCTCGAGCTTGTAGACGCAATCGAGATAGGGCGCATCGGAGGAGGTGTCGAGGGAGGTGCCGATCCCGAAGCCGTCAATCGGAGCAGCCGCCGCAACGAGCTCTTGAAGCCTTTCTTCGGAGAGGTTTCCACTCGCGAAGATGCCGACGCCCGTCAAGCCCGCATCGTCGAGGATCCGGCGGACGCGACGCGCGTGGGCGCCGAGATCCCCGCTGTCGAGGCGGACGGCCAGCGGCCGAATGCCTCGTTCCTCCAGACGCGGGGTGAGGGCGGCGAGCTTCCGGACAGCTTTCTCGGTATCGTACGTGTCGATGAGGAAGACGGCGCGATCGGGATTGGCCTCGGCGAAGCGAAGAAAGGCCTCCTCCTCGGAGTCATGCGCCTGAATGAAGGAGTGGGCCATCGTCCCGGAAAGCGGAATCCCAAACCGCCTGCCTGCGAGAACCGTGGCGGTCGCCGAGAAGCCGGCCAGAAAGGCGGCTCGGGCCGCGTAGAGGCCCGCTTCGGCGCCATGCGCCCGGCGAAGACCGAAATCGACGAGTTCCTTGCCGGGCGCAACTAATACCGACCGTGCCGCCTTGGACGCGATCATGGTTTGGAAGTGGATCAGGTTGATGATTCGGCTTTCGAAGAGCTGGGCTTGGGGGAGGGGTGCCGTAACGCGCAGGATCGGCTCTTCGGGAAAGCAGAGAGTTCCTTCGGGCATCGCATGGACGTCGCCCTGGAAGCGAAAGTCGCGAAGCCAGTCGAGGAACTCCCGGCGGAACCCATGACACGCGAGCCAGTCGATCTCCTCCGCCTGGAAGCGGGCGGATTCCAGGAAGGAGAGAGCTTGTTCGAGGCCGGCGGCGAGGAGGAAGTTCCGATTCTTGGGCAGCTTGCGGATAAAGAATTCGAAAACGGCCGTTTCGTTCATGCCCTCGTGGAAATAGCCCTGGAGCATGGTCAGTTCGTAGAGGTCAATGAGGAGGAGGGTCGATTCGAGGTTCATGGATCAATTCGAGAAGATCGAGAATAGATAAAATTAGATGGCTGAGAAGCCTCTCAACAGCAAGGATCGGATGCGGCCGGAGCCCGAGAATCCCTGTGGGCTTGCGCTTCTCTTCGGCCGGGTGATAGGCTCGCTCTCATTCATGGAACCCGATTCAGGTTCGCCTCCCACGTCGTCTCCTTCCCAGCCGGTAGCGGGTTATATCATGGAAGTCCATGGTCCGGTGGTCGAAATCGAATGCGAGCGCCTGCCGCCGATCCACTGGTGCCTCCGGACCTGCTTCGATCACGAGTGCTATACCTTCGAGGTTCACCAGCACCTCGACGCGCATCATCTCCGCGCGATCACCCTCCACTCGACGGCGGGCCTGCGGCGGGGGATGCCTGTCCAGGACGGGGGCGGCTTTCTCCGGGTTCCCACTTCCCGCGAGTGCCTGGGACGCCTCGTCAATGTCTTCGGAGAGCCGCTCGACGGGAAGGAACCGATCGCGACGACCGAATACCGGAACATCGTCCAGGAGCCTCCTCCTCTTTCGGAGATGGTCGGGTCCAAGGAGATTCTCCGGACGGGGCTCAAGGTCATCGATCTCCTCTGCCCCTTCGTGAAGGGGGGGAAGACGGGACTCTTCGGCGGAGCCGGCGTGGGGAAGACCGTGCTCATGATGGAGTTCATGCATGCCGTTGCCGCCATCCATCATGGCGTGTCGGTCTTCGCCGGCGTGGGGGAGAGGATTCGCGAAGGCCACGAGCTCTGGCATTCGATGCAGGAGGCGGGGGTCATGGAGCAGACGCTGATGGTCTTCGGCCAGATGAATGAGTCGCCGGGGGTGCGCTTTCGGGTAGGGCTCACGGCGCTCTCCTACGCGGAGTATTTGCGGGACACGCTGCAGAAAGAGGTTCTCTTCCTCATGGACAACCTCTTCCGCTTCGTGCAGGCCGGAAGCGAGGTTTCCGGGCTGCTGGGCCGTATGCCGGCGATGGTGGGCTATCAGCCGACCCTTCTCACCGAAGTGGCCGAGCTCGAGGATCGGATCGTCTCGACCCAGCGGGGCA
>NZ_CABFVA020000057.1 GCF_902143375.2 Methylacidimicrobium tartarophylax
TCGCCGCACTCGCTCCCTGTGTTCTGGAGCGGGCGGCGGAGGGAGATCCTCTCGCGGTCGACATCGTGCGATCCCGCTCGAGCCTTCTGGCCGATCAGGTCGGACATGTGGCGGAAAGGCTCCGGTTCGAGCGGCCGAAGCTCGCCTTGATTGGCGGACTTTTCGAGCACAACGAGGCCTACGGGAAGCTCTTCGGCGAGGTGGTGCGTTCCCGGTTGGCGGTCCGCGAGATTTTTGTCTCTCGCGTTCCGGGAGCGCTGGGTGCGGCTCGGCTGGTCGACGACGGAGCCGGCGCCTCTCTCGTGAGCAATACGATGCCCGGACCGCGCATCTCGCGCGAAATCTCCGCTTCTTTAGGGGGTGCGCTTACCGAAGAAAGAAACCCTCGCTCTCGATTTCTCGAACGGAAATCTGTTGCAGAGCTTGTCGAGCTCTTTCTCTCCGAAGAGCGCTTCGTCGAGCAGGCCCTCCGGGACCGCAAAGAGGCGCTCGTGACGGTGGCAGAGGCGGTGGCGGCGGCCTTGTCGCGAGGGAAACGGCTCTTTTACGTCGGTGCCGGAACCAGTGGGCGCCTGGGGGCGCTCGATGCGAGCGAGATCCCGCCCACTTTCGGCGTCTCCGCCGATCTCGTGCAAGCCATCATGGCGGGAGGATCGGAAGCCTTCTTCCGGAGCCGTGAAGGGGCGGAAGACGATCGCGGGGCGGGGGAGCGCAGCGTGCTCGAACGCGGGGTGAGTGAGGGAGACATCGTCTGCGGAATCACCGCGAGCGGGCGCACCCCCTTCGTTTTGGGCGCGCTGCAGCAAGCGGCATCTATCGGAGCCCTGCCGATCCTCTTGAGCTGCAACCCTCAGCGTCCCGCTGCCCCCTTTGTCCGTTGCTCGATCGATCTGCCCACCGGCCCGGAAATCGTGGCCGGCTCGACCCG
>NZ_CABFVA020000058.1 GCF_902143375.2 Methylacidimicrobium tartarophylax
CCCGCCACGCTTCCGACCGCTCCGGCGGCGGCGGAGACGACGACGGTCTCCCCCGCCTTGGGGCGGCCGATGTCGAAGATGCCACGATAGGCCGTCACCCCCGGCATGCCGGCGACCCCAAGATAGGCGGATAGTGACAGCCCGCGCTGGCCGACCTTCCGCACACTCTCCCCGCGACAGATCCCGAAGAGCTGCCAACCCAGATAGGTCACCACCTTTTCGCCCGGGGAAAGCCCAGGCTCGCGAGAAGCAATCACCTCTCCGGCTGACCAACCGGGCATGGGCTCCCCGACGGAAACCGCCTGGGTGAAGGTCTCCCCGCCGCCGGCCAGCAGTCGCTGGTAGGGATCGATCGAGACAAAGAGGTTTCGGACCAGGATCTCCCCCGGCGCAAGCTCCTCGGAGAGTTCCCCGGTCCGAACGGTGAAGTCGTCTGTCCGGAGCGCTCCCGCCGGCCGCCGGGCCAAAAGAACCTGTCTGTTCTGGAGCCTCATCCCCGTTTCGATCCTCGATCGGTGGGGCTCACTCTTCAATCGCTTTTTTGCGAGAAATACCCACGAAGCCGCCCAGACCGCTGTCAAAAGGAGTGGCTGCTCCCGCCAAGAGCA
>NZ_CABFVA020000059.1 GCF_902143375.2 Methylacidimicrobium tartarophylax
TCGAGGGCGAGTATGGGTGAGATGGGCAGCCGAAGCTCCCGCACTACTCCTTTGCCACATTCGATCCTGCGGCGGGCAGCGGTTCGGTGCCTTCGTTGAGAATCGCGAGATAGTCCCGGTAGCCGAAAATCCGTCCCCTCCGGCGACCCGTCACCTCAGCGACGACGCCGACCTCCTCCAGAACGGAAAGCGCCGAGTTGACGGTAGGCATGCTCAGTCCCGTCTGCTCGACGAGAAAATGTGCGGTAAGGAAAGGATGGCATTGGAACAATTCGTGAACCCTAAGTGCGGAATTGGCGCGGCGGCTTTCGGCGCCGCTCCGGATCCGTTCCCGGTCCCCACGGAAGAGGTCGACGATCCGTCCAGCCGCACGATACGCCTGATCAGCCGTTTCGGCGACTCCACCGAGGAAGAAGTCGAGCCACTCTTCCCATGCGCCCCGTTCCCGCACCTCCTGGAGAAGACGATAATAGTCGGCCCGATGCGTCTTCAAAAAGAGGCTCAGATAAAGCAACGGCTGGTGCAAGACGCACCGCGCGCAGAGGTAAAGAGTGACCAGTAGGCGGCCGATGCGGCCGTTTCCGTCGAGGAAGGGATGAATCGTCTCGAACTGAACATGGATCAACCCCGCCTTGACGAGAACGGGTAGCCCGGACCCTTCCTCGTGGAGGAATCGCTCCAGCGCATCCAGGCAGGAATCGAGCTCATTCAGTGGCGGCGGAACGAACAAGGCATTTCCGGGGCGAGATCCTCCGATCCAGTTTTGGGAGCGGCGGAACTCCCCCGGGCTCTTGCCCTCGCCCCGACTGTTTCGAAGCAGCCGCTCGTGCAATTCGCGGATGAGTCGAAGCGAAAGCGGCAGATGCTGGAGCCGGTCCAGCCCGTACATGATCGCGTCGACATAGTTTGAGACCTCGCGAATCTCGTCGATCGGCTGCCCGTCGTGAGCCCTGATCTCGAATCGAAGAAGATCGGCGAGCGTCGACTGCGTGCCCTCGATTTGCGAAGATAAAACGGCCTCCTTTCGGACATACATGTAAAGGAAGAGTTCCGGGCGCGGGAGGAGCATGGCGATGCCATCCAGGCGTCCTAGAGCCAGATGGGCCAGGCTGAGCCGCTCCTGCAGCCGAAGAAGGTCGACGGGCGGGTTCGGAGGGAGCGGCGGCGGAAGAAACGCGCGAACGATCTCTCCGCCCGCCGTGATTTCCACGAATCGGCCTAGGCGCTGACTGGGAAGGACGGCGATCGCCATGCGACAAGATGGAAGAAGTTCCTTATTTAATCAAGAGCCATATTACTTAATTAGCTCGATCGCTTAGTTAAATTGGTTACCGTAAGACCGGCTCCGATCCCGATGCGAGGCCGGTTCTGGATCCTGTCTTCCGCTTCCAGGACCCTATCCCCTGTCCGG
>NZ_CABFVA020000060.1 GCF_902143375.2 Methylacidimicrobium tartarophylax
CGCCGAAGCCCTCGGCGACTCTTCTAAGATCGCAATCCAGGAAGAGTTGGAGAATGGAACCTCCACCCAACAGATCCTGACCCTGCTCCAATCCTTGCCGGCGGATTCCGAGGTGGTCTTAGTCGGCCATATGCCGAGCCTCGCTGAGCATTTTGCCGCACTCGTCGGTGCCAACGACCCCGGGAACTTGCCCCTCGATAAGGGCGGAATCGTCTGCCTTCGCCTCGACGATCTCCGCCTCGGGAAGGGCGAGCTCCGTTTTCGGCTCCGGAACGAGCAGATGGAGCGGATCGCCTGAGAGAGGCCGACCTGCCCCGGACCCCAGAGAGCAGGGGCGAAAAAGATTGACATCTCGGCGACTAGCTGGCTCTCCGTGGCAGTTCCGTATGGAAAGAGACGAGATTTCCCCGCGCGCCACTCGATGGGCCGTACTTTTTGATTGGGATGGAGTGCTGGTCGACTCCTCCCGACAGCACGAGGAGAGCTGGCATCGCCTCGCTCGGGAAGAGGGACGTTCTCTCTTCCCCGGATTCTTCCTCCAAACCTTCGGAATGAAGAACGAATGGATCATTCCGCAGATCCTCCACTGGACGAAGGATTCCGAAGAGATCTCCCGGCTCAGCCTGCGCAAGGAGGTGCACTTTCGGGAAATCGTCGCCGAAACCGGGCTCACCCTCTGCTCCGGAACATGGGAGTGGGGCCAATGGCTGGCCGGTCGCGCAGTCCCGACGGCGATCGCCTCCTCCTCGCAGCGAGCGAACATCGACCTGGTGCTCGAGAAGCTCGCGCTACGTGCCATGTTTCCCACCATCGTCGCCGCCGAGGATGTGAGCCGGGGCAAGCCCGATCCGGAGGTCTTTCTTACGGCCGCCGACCGCTTGGGAGTCCCTCCCCACCGCTGTGTCGTCTTCGAAGACGCGCCCGCCGGGGTGGAAGCCGGAAAACGCGCCGGGATGAAGGTAGTGGCCCTGACGACCACCCGGCCTCCCGAAGCGCTTC
>NZ_CABFVA020000061.1 GCF_902143375.2 Methylacidimicrobium tartarophylax
GGCGTCAGCGTTCAAAATATTGCTTCGTCCGCCCGTCAGCTACTACTTCCGGGTTTTGCGGAGAGCCGCAGGGGGGGACCTTCCCGAGGATGGGCCGGAACATGGGCCTTAGCGGCTCAATTCCGGCTTGAGAAGGCGTTCGAGGAGCCGCTCGATGCGATCGAGACGGCTGGTGGTGTCGGCCCGCAAGTCGTCGATTCTCTTGTCGACTAGCTCGAAACGTTTGTCCACCTGCTCGAAGCGCTTGTCGAACGGATGGAAGAGGCTGAACAGGATGGCCGCCAGTCCACCGAGGAGCGTCAGGGTTTGCGGCCAGTCCATTCCTTATTTGTAGTGCGAAAGGGAGGGAGGGGCAATCGGAATGGAGCAATCTGACCGAGAGGAAGCGGCCGGTGCCGCGTCGTCATCGTGGCGACCTTTCCAAAAAGGAACGGCGCGGTTTTTGGCCGCGCCGTCCTTTTCGAGAATCGTTAGAGGAGGAAAACGATTCGTTCGAGGTTTCT
>NZ_CABFVA020000062.1 GCF_902143375.2 Methylacidimicrobium tartarophylax
CGCCCGCCTCCCATCCAATTCCGGATCCCGTATTTTGCCTGATAGGTATAATCGGCATGGCTGGGCCGGAAGACTTCCCGCATCTCTTCATAAGCCTCGGGCCGGGCGTCCTCGTTTCTCACCCAGAGGAGAATCGGCGTGCCCAAGGTGAGCCCTTCCAAAGTCCCGGAAAGGATCTCTACCCGATCGCTTTCCTTCCGCTGCGTGGTGAGCCGGCTCTGACCGGGCCGGCGCCGGTTCAACTCTCGTTGGATCTCCTCCTCCGAGAGAGGCAGGCGGGGCGGGCAGCCGTCAACCACCACGCCGACCCCGCCCCCGTGTGATTCGCCCCAAGTGGTAATTCGAAAGAGGTGGCCGAAGGTATTAGGCATGTCTTATCGTTCCTATCGCGAGCACGACAAAAAGTTTACTACAATTTTGGGCGCCTGTTCGGAATTTGGCATGATGGCGAGGAAGCTGGGCGAGGAGAGGGGATTGTCGCGACCGCCGATCGATTCTGCGCGAGAGAAGAGCCGGAATCGGGCCGGTTCGGTAGGGCGGCATCTTGTGCTCGTCGGGATGATGGGTTGCGGAAAGAGTCTTCTGGGCCGCTGGCTCGGCCGGCGGTCCGGCTTGCCGATCTATGATCTGGATCGGATCGTCTCCCAGCGGGAGCATCGCTCTATTTCGGCGCTCTTCGAGGAGAAGGGGGAACTCTATTTTCGACAGAAAGAGGCAGAGGCCCTGCGCTGGGTGCTTTCCGCGCCCGCGGGGATTCTCTCGACCGGCGGCGGCACGTTTGCCTTTGCAGGAAATCGCCGTCTGCTCCTGGAGCACGGTGTCGTCTTTTACCTTGAGGCTCCGGTCGATCTCCTGGAGGCGCGCCTTCGCAAGAGCCGAGGGCGGCCGCTCCTGGCTTCCTCGTCCGACCGCCGACAGACTCTTCAGGAGCTTTTGGGGAGGCGAGAGCCCTTTTATCGGTTGGCTCACGTCACAATCTCTATAGCCGAACGGAGTAGAGAGGAATTGGGAGAGCGGATCTGGCAGACCTTTTGCGAGCGGACAGGAGGGGAAGCGTGAGGACAAGGGTAGCATTTTTAGGAGCGGGCCGCATTGCCCGCGCCTTGGCGGGAGGCCTACTGCGAAACGAAGAGGACTCATGGGAACTGGTTGCTTCCACCCGGACCTGGGAGAGCGGGGAGAAATTCGGCAAAGCGGTACCGCAGGCGCGCCTCTATCCGGAGGAGCGCAATCGCGATCTCGTCCAGGAAAGCGAGATCATCTTTCTTTGCGTCAAGCCTCAGGAGGTCCGCGGTGTTCTGCAGCAGATCCGGCCGGCGACCGCCGG
>NZ_CABFVA020000063.1 GCF_902143375.2 Methylacidimicrobium tartarophylax
GTGGAAGCGGCGAAGCCGCTTCCCTTCCAGGGGGGAGGCTCCGGCGAGATCAGACAGGATTGGACGACCGTGCTGGGCCTCTTGCGCTATGGCAGGATCGTGGAGATGCAAGAGAGCGGGGGCGGTCGATGGGATCGCATGGGCCGGTCGTTGCGGAAATTCCTTTCTGGGATTCGTTTTTTTTAGGAGAGACTCCCGGTAGCGGGTGGAGCAGCATGAGCATTCGGATCGTCGGAGCCGGAGCGGCGGGAATCAGTGTCCTGGACGAGTGGATCCTCTTCTCCGATCGCCCGGAAGGGAGTCTCGCTTGCGACGGAGAGGCATCCTCGGTCGAAGGATCGCTTGCTTCCGAGAAGCTTCTTCTCGCTCCCGATCTGGTTGGTGGGCTCGGCTGCTTCGGAAGCCGCGATCTGGCTTGGCGGCTGGTGGGCCGGGAGAATCAGCGGTTGGACGATCTCCTGAGGGATTGTACCGGGCTATTGATCGTAACCGGCCTTGCCGGGGGAATGGGAGCGACGGTGGCGGAAGCCCTTTCCCTGAAGGCAGGGGAGCGGGAGATTCCGACCACGATTTTTGCCCTTCTGCCCTTTCCCTTTGAAGCCGAGGAGCGGCGGGAGGCGGCCGAAGCC
>NZ_CABFVA020000064.1 GCF_902143375.2 Methylacidimicrobium tartarophylax
ATTGGTCGGCGGCAGCGGCTCCAGGAAAAGCTGGAGGAAGCGCAACGCCGGTTAGAGGAGCGGGCCAAGGAGCGAGCGGAAGGTAGAGGAACGGGAAGCCCGCAAGGGAAGTGCCAAAGGCCGGCACATTCAGCTTCCGGAGGAGAAGCCTGGGGCGGAGGAACAAAGCAACCTGACCGATCCCGAGAGCCGGCTGATGCGCAAGAGCCGGAACGAAGCCTTTGAACAGAGCTACAATGCGCAGGCGGCCGTGGATGCGGACGGGAGTGCCTTGGTGTTTTCGGCTCGGGTGAGCGTCTGCGCCAACGATACCGGCGAGTGGGAAGCCGACGTTCGAGCCATTCCTACGGAAGCCGGTCAGGTCCGTGCGGTGCTGGTGGACACGGGATATGCCAATGGAGAGCAGGTCGAGGCTCTGCAGGCGGAGGGAATCGAAGTCTACTGTCCGATGAGGGCCGAAGCTCTGGAATGCCGTCGGCGATACGAGTTTCGGCCCACCGATCGTCGCCCGAGAGAAGCCCGTGGCGCATACCGACCTGTGAAGGCGCAAGAT